>NZ_CP064874.1 GCF_019056515.1 Microbacterium paraoxydans | reverse complement strand
GCTCATCCCCCCGGTGCCCCAGATCTGCACGTTGAGCTCGGGACCGTCCCACTTGTCCAGCGCGCGACGGATCGCCTTGCCCAACTCGTAGCACCGACGCCCGGACGGAACCGGGTACTGCACGACGTTCACCGGAAGCGGGATGACCCGGCACGGCCACTCCTCGACGTCGCCGAACACCAGCGACAGCGGCACGGTCAGGCCGTGGTCGACGACCATCTCGTTGACGAGGGTGAGGTCGAAATCGTCCTGGATGACCGACTGGGCGATGTGCGCGGCGAGCTCGGGATACCCCTTCACGTCGGGCACCGGGCGCGGGCCGTAACCCTCGTCGGCGACGGGATAGTGCGCGCCCGTGCCCAGGACGAAGGTCGGGATGATGTTCGAGTCGAACGCCGTGGCGTGGTCGTTGTACACCAGGATGATGACGTCGGGCGTGTTCTCCTTGGCCCACTTCCGGGTCCACTGGTACCCGTCGAAGACCTTCTTCCAGTACGGCTCCTCGGTCTTGCCCAGGTCCATCGCGGCGCCGATCGCCGGCACGTGCGACGTGAACAGCGCCGACGTGAACTTCGCGGGGCGTCCGGGCGCATCACCTCGGACTTCTCGTTCGAGGGCGGGGTCCACCCGTCGAGATCCTTCAGGCGCACGCCCTCGGGACGTCGGCCACCTCCGACCATCATGTCGCGGTACGCCGCCTCCGACATCCCGGTCATCGAGCCGGCCATCTGCTGGAAGCTCAGACCGTGCGTGGCGCCGATCTTGCTCAGGAAGTAGATGTTGCCGCCCTCGGCGATGCAGGTGTTCAGGTCGAGATCGAGCACCGCCTGACGCTGCACCGGGGTGAGGGCCATTCGTCGAGGTACGCCTCGCGGTCGGCGAGGTAGCGCTCGCGGTTCTCGGGCTTCATGAGAGACATCGAGAACTGGTTGAGGTGGTAGCCCTTGCGGGCCTGCTCGGCATCGAAGATGGTCGTGCCGGGGATGTCCTTGTACGGCTTGTCGAGTGCCATGGTCATTCTCCTTCGGGCCAGTACAGCCGCGACGGGTTGTCGACGAGCAGCCTCTGCTGCAGTTCGGGGGTCGTCGCGATCTGTGGGATGTAGTCGACCAGCAGCCCGTCGTCAGGCATGTGGTCCTTGAGGTTGGGTGGGGCCAGTCGGTGCCCCACAGCACGCGATCGGGGAACTCCTCGACCACGCGACGGGCGAACGGCACGACATCCGTATAGGCGTGCTGCTCGCCATTCAGCGCGCGCGGACCGGTGGCGCTGAGCCGCTCGGGGCACGACACCTTCGTCCACACGTTGGGGTTCTCGCGCATGAAGCGCAGGAACAGCTCGAACTCCGGACCCTCCGGGTCCTTCGTCACATCCGGACGCCCCATGTGGTCGACCACGACGTCCGTCGGGATCGCCGAGAAGAAGTCGTAGAGGTCGGGAAGGTCCTCGGCCTCGAAGTAGATGACGACATGCCACCCGAGGGGGCGATCTTCTCCACGATCGCGTCGAGCGAGTCGGTCGGCACCCGGTCGACGAGGCGTTTGACGAAGTTGAACCGCACGCCGCGCACACCGGCCTCGTGCAGCTCGGCGAGCTCCTCGTCGGTCACGTCGCGACGAACCGTCGCGACCCCGCGGGCACGCCCCTTGCTGCGGCGCAGCGCGTCGACGAGCGCCCGGTTGTCGGCGCCGTGGCAGGTCGCCTGCACGATGACGTTCCGGTCGAAGCCGAGCTGGTCGCGCAGCGCGAACAGCTGCGCGGCCGACGCGTCGCACGGCGTGTACTTGCGCTCGGGGGCGTAGGGGAACTCCGCGCCGGGGCCGAACACGTGGCAGTGCGCGTCGACAGCGCCGGCGGGGAGCCGGAACGTCGGGGTCGTCGGGCCGTCGTACCAGTCCAGCCAACCGGGCGTCTTCTCGAAGCCGCCGCTGGTGTCGCCGTGCGCGATCGCCTGTGCGTGAGCCATCGTCAATCCTCCACGTACTCGAGGCCCGCGGCCGCCAGCGGCTCCCGCATGCCGTAGATGTCGAGACCGAGCACGCCCTCGCGGAACTTCTGGCGCTTGGCCTCCTCGTTGTCCTCGCGCTTCTGCGAGGCGTCGGCGACGGCGCCGACGAGCTCGCGGGGGACGACCACGACGCCGTCGACATCCGCGACCACCACGTCGCCGGGGTTCACCACGGCGTTCGCCACGACCACGGGGATGTTGACCGAGCCCAGCGTCGCCTTGACGGTGCCCTTCGCGCTGATGGCGCGGGAGAAGACCGGGAAGCCCATCTTCTCGAGGTCGGCGACGTCGCGGACGCCCCCGTCGATGACCAGGCCCTTGCAGCCCCGGGCGGTGAGGGAGGTGGCGAGCAGCTCGCCGAAGAAGCCGTCCTCGCTCTCCGTGGTGCAGCCGGCGACGATGACGTCGCCCTCCTGCACCTGCTCGGCGGCGACGTGGAACATCCAGTTGTCGCCGGGCTGCAGGAGCACCGTGACGGCCGGGCCGCACAGCGTCGCCCCGCTGTACGCCGGGCGGATGTACGGCCGCAGCAGGCCGACCCGGCCCATCGCCTCGTGGATCGTGGCGACCCCGAACCGCGAGAGCCGCGCGACGTCGGCGGAGTCGGGCCGCTCGATGCGCGTGCGGACGATGCCGAGGTCGTTCAGTCGCTGAGTCATCGGGTTCTCCAGGGTGAGGTCACAGGCCGCGGGCTCGCAGGGCGCGGTCCAGGCGCGGGTACACGCGGCGGGCGTTGCCTTCGAAGACCTGTCCGCGTCGTTCGTCGGTGAGGTTCCCGGTCGCATCCACGTATCGCTTCGTGTCGTCGAAGTAGTGGCCCGTGCGCGGGTCGACGTCGCGGACGGCGCCGATCATCTCGCTCGCGAAGAGGATGTTCTCGGTCGGGATGACCCCGGTGAGCAGGTCGATGCCCGGCTGGTGGTACACGCACGTGTCGAAGTACACGTTGCCCAGGAGGTGCTCCTCCAGCTCGGGCTTGCCGAGCGCCATCGCCAGGCCGCGGAAGCGTCCCCAGTGATAGGGCACCGCGCCGCCGCCGTGCGGGATGACGAGCTTCAGGTCGGGGAAGTCGCGGAACAGGTCGCCCTTGAGCAGCTGCATGAATGCCGTCGTGTCGGCACCCAGGTAGTGGTCGCCGGTGGTGTGGAACTGCGGCTTGCACGAGGTGCTCACGTGGATCATCGCGGGCAGCTCGTACTCGACGAGCTTCTCGTAGAGCGGATACCAGCTCTTGTCCGTCAGCAGCGGGGCGGTCCACAGTCCGCCGGACGGGTCGGGGTTGATGTTGACGGTCACGACGCCCAGATCGTTCACCGCCCGGTCGAGTTCGGCGAGGGTCGTCTTCGGGTCGACGCCCGGCGACTGCGGGAGCATCGCGCCCGGGAGGAAACGGTCGGGGAACAGCTGCGACACCCGCGCGACGAGGTCGTTGCAGATGCGCGCCCAGGTCTCGCTGACGGCGAGGTCGCCGAGGTGGTGGGCCATGAACGATGCACGGGGACTGAACACCGTGACATCGCTGCCGCGGTCGTCCATCAGCCGCAACTGGTTCGCCTCGATGGTCTCGCGGATGTCGTCATCGCTGATCCGCAGCGCGGCCGGGTCGGGCGCCTCGCCCGCGCCTTCCGCATACGCGATCTGCAGATCGCGCCACGCTCCCAGCTGCGCGGGGGCCGTGGTGTAGTGGCCATGGATGTCGATGATCAACGTGCGTCCTCGTCACTGTGATCGGGTCGGTGCCGGGTGGTGCGTGCCACGTCGGCAGCGGTGCCGGTGCTGTCACCCTGACTCTAGTTCGCTCTATGGGTATGGTCCAATAGATGTAGGAGCCGAACCGTATAGATGGGATCAATGCGATGTCGCTCACCGATCTCAACCAGTTGCGCACTTTCGTCGTGCTGTACGAGCTGCGCAGTCTGACCGCCGCCGCCGAGCGATTGCACGTCACGCAGCCGACGGTCAGCTACACGCTGAGGAGGTTGCGGCAGCGGTTCGGCGACGACCTGTTCCGCCGCCAGGGGAACGAGATGGTGCCGACCCCGCGTGCCCGGCAGCTGTTCGGACCGCTGCACGAGGCACTGTCGCGCATCGATGCCGTGGTGAGCGCGCCCGACGCCTTCGATCCCGCGAGCTTCGGCGGGGAGCTCTCGCTCGCGCTGACCTCGATCGGCGAGCAGACCTTCCTGCCGCCGATCATGCCGGTGCTCGCGAAGGAGGCGCCGGACCTTCACCTGCAGGTGCGGCGGCTGGACGCGGATCAGGTGGAAGACGGGCTCGTCCGGGGCACCATCGACCTGGCGATCACGGTGTCGTTGCTGGACTCGCCGCGGCTGTGGCGCACACCGGTGCGCGACGTGGAGTACGTGGCGCTGTCCTCGCGTGCCCATCCGCTGCCTCCGACCGCCGCGGACATGTTCGTCGGGCGCCGCTTCGTGCGGGTGTCCTCCCGCGGCGGCCACGTGTACCCGCTCCAGGCGATGATCGAACAGGGACTCATGCCGCAGGTGACGCTGACGGTCGAGGAGTACGCCACCGTGCCCGCGGTGCTCGAGGCGACCGATCTCGTCGTGCTGCTGCCGCGACACGTGGCCGAGGTGTTCTGCGGATGGTTCCCCGGTCTGCGCATCGCCGAGCTGCCGTGGCCGGGCCAGAGCACCCCGGTCGCGCTCTACACGCGACGCGAACTGAGCATGTCTCCCGCGCAGACGTGGTTCCGATCGGTGGTGCTGGATGCGGTGGCCGCCGACGACCACCGGCCGACCTAGCCGTTCTTGCGGTTCCAGCTTGCCTTCGCGGGCGCGAAAGGGCTGCGCACGTGGATCGACCAGTTCGAGTGCGGGTGGACGGAGAGGATCGCCCGTTCGAACCACGACCGGGCCTCGTCCGAGAGCTGCGGCAGCACCACGTCCTTGTCGAGGTCATCCTCCGGCCGCGGCCGCAACGCCTTCCAGACCAGCTGCACCTCGGGCGCACCGGTCGGAATGCCGTCGACCTCGAGCACGGCGCGATCCCACGGCAACTGCAGCCGCGGGTCTCGCCGGTACAGCCAGGCATGTTCCGTCCCATCCTCGACGTTCACCTGAAGCACCCAGGCGCCGGAGCGCTCGTCCTGAATCCGCACCGGCTGCACATCGGCATCGTCGGGCGCGTCGGCCCAGGGGATGACGGCGTCCTCCCCCGCAGGCGCCCAGGCGGTGAAACCGGCAGGCAACGCCCGGACCAGCTGCGGCAGCCCGCCTTGGGTGGTGCTCACGTCCGTGTTCGGCCGTTCGCGGATCGTCCGGCCCAGCCAGTGCTCCAGGGCCACCCCGCCCGACAGCCACCAGCGGGCGCTACCGACCCGAAGGAGCTCAGCGACAGCATGAGGCGTGAGGGGCTCCCAAGCCGTTGCAGCATCCGGAACAGAAACCATGAGCCGAGGCTACCGCCGTCGCGTCAGGCAGGGGACCAACCATCGCCGCAACACCGTCGACGCGAGCCGTGTCATCCTGAGCGCATGGCGAACTCGCCCTCCAGCGACTCGATGATCGACCGCATCGTGCGCGTCCTCGAGACGTTCACAGCTGATCGTTCGGTGCAGTCGGCCAGTCAGATCGGGCGCCGAGCGGCGCTGCCGTCGTCCACCGCGCACCGGATCGTGGACGAGCTGGTCGACGCCGGACTGCTCGGACGCGACGAGGACCGCCGCGTCCACCTGGGAATGCGCTTGTGGGAACTGGCCCTCCGCGGGTCGACCGCGCTACGTCTGCGCCAGGCGGCGCTCCCCTATATGGAGCGCGTGCAGACGCACATCCGCCAGCACACCCAACTCGCCGTTCTCGAACAGGACGAAGCACTGTTCCTCGAACGCCTTTCGCACCCCGACGCCGGTGCGAACATCACACGGATCGCTGGGCGGCTACCGCTGCACGCCTCCTCGTCGGGCCTCGTCCTGCTCGCGCACGCTCCCGCCGATCTCCGCGAACGCGTGCTCGCCCAGCCGTTGCGCGCTCTCGCACCCGAGACGGTGACCGATCCCGGACGTCTACGCCGTCTCCTCGCTGGCGTGCGTCGCGATGGCGTGGCGATCGCGCAAGGTTCGATCGAATCCGTCTCGACCGGCGTGGCCGTGCCGATCCGCGACGCAGGTGAAGTCGTCGCCGCGCTTTCCGTGGTGCTACCACGACAAGCGCCGCACACGGCGGCGATCATCGCTCTGCGAGAAGCCGTGACCGGCATCGAGGCCACGCTGCGGTCCCCCCGATAGTCGGCGTCTCCCGTTCAACGGGAATGCGGCGTTCGACCGTCTGAACCGGGTTCACACTGAGCGAGGCATCCGTTGTCACGTCGAAGGAGACGCCCCAATGTCCACCATCCGCACCCGCGTCGCCATCGTCGGCGCTGGACCCGCCGGACTGCTGCTGTCGCATCTGCTCGCGGCGTCCGGCCTCGAGTCAGTCGTCATCGATCAGCGTTCCCGTGAAGAGATCGAGACCACGATCCGGGCAGGCATCCTCGAACAGGGCACCGTCGAGGTGCTCGACACGCTCGGCGCGTTCAGCCGCGCCCGCACCCTGGGAGACCGCCACGACGGCATCGAGCTCCGCTTCGCCGGCAGCGGACACCGCATCGACTTCGCCGACCTCGTCGGCCGCGGTGTGTGGCTGTACCCGCAGCACGAAGTCCTGAAGGATCTCATCGCCGCGCGGCTCTCCAGTGGCCAAGACCTGCGCTTCGGCGTGACGGCGCATCGTATCGAGGACCCCGCGTCCGACCGCCCACGCGTCATCGCCACCGGCGCAGACGGATCGCCTCTCGAGATCGAGGCCGAGTTCGTCGTCGGCGCCGACGGGTCACGCAGTGTCGTGCGGGAGGCCGTAACCGGTTCCCACACAGGCGGGCACTTCCGCGAGTACCCGTTCGCCTGGTTCGGCATCCTCTGCGAGGCGCCGCCCAGCGCCGACGAGCTCATCTACAGCAACTCCCCCGATGGCTTCGCGCTCATCAGCCAGCGAAGCACCACCGTGCAGCGCATGTACTTCCAATGCGATCCCCGCACCGACCCCAGCACCCTCACCGAGGAGCAACTGTGGGAAGAACTGCAGAAGCGGGTGCCGGGGACGACGCTCAAGGAAGGCCCCGTCTTCCAACGCGACGTGCTGCGATTCCGGAGCTTCGTCGCCCTCGAACTGCTTCGCGGCCGCCTCGCACTCATCGGCGACGCCGCCCATACCGTGCCGCCCACCGGCGCGAAAGGCATGAACCTTGCCGTAGCCGACGTCCTCGTTCTCGAGCGCGCGCTGCGCGCGCTTCTGCTCGAGAGGGACAGCCGCCTCGTCGAGGCCTTCCCCGAGACGGCGCTGCACCGCATCTGGAAGGCCCAGCACTTCTCCTGGTGGATGACCAGCATGCTTCACGTCGCCCCCGATGCAAGGGACTTCGACCGCCTCCGCCAGCTCGGAGAGCTCCAATCCGTCGTCGAGTCCGAAGCCGGCCGCCGCTTCCTCGCCGAGGCATACACCGGCTGGCCCCTCCACACCCTCACCTGAGCCGGCGCTCACGGTTCGGACCAGAGGGTGCGGCACCCGCGGGTCGGCGTCAGTCCAGCCAGCCGGGGACCGCGGGAACCACCGGGTAGTCGATCGCAGGCGCGTCGCCAACGATGGGATCCATGCGGATCCGGCTCAGTCGCATGAAGGCGATGCGCCAGCCGGACTCGGTGAGTCGGTAGAGCTCCTCGTAGTAGCCATATCCCCGCATCCCCCTCTGTTCCGGCACGGTGATCCCCATATACCCTCGTGACCCGCGTGGCCACGTCAGATAGTCGGTCATGGCCCAGCGCCCGCGAGCCGAGAAGTCATCGATCCGCCGAAACTGCGGCATGAACCCGTGATGGACGCTGACGACCTCTTCGGTCATGTTGCGCATCAGGTTCTCCACGAACGTGTCGGGGTCGGGCGCGGCGGCCCACAGTCCTTCGAAGACGCAGTCGTCCACGAAGAGTCCGCGCAGTTCGTCCCACTGCTTCAGGTCGACGTAGTGAAAATAGCGTGCCTTCAGGTCGCGGAGCTCCTCTGCCACGGTGGGGGTGACCGCACGTACTCGGGGCATCGAGAAACCATCCTCGCTCTTCACGGCGCCTGGGTACTTCCTCTACTGCTCGTCGATCTCGAAGTCGACCGAGGCGATCTGCTCCGAGATCGCTCCGGAGAGAGGGAAGAGCGGCAGATGCGCGGGGTGCGTCGCGTAGGCACGGACATCGTCGAGGGTGCGGAAGTCGGCGACGAGTGCATAGTCCCATGCGCGTTCGCTGCGCATCACGTCGGGGCCGTGTGACAGTCGGACCAGGCCGGGAATCTTTCCGAGCAGACCATCGAGCAGGTCGCGCCACTCCTCGAGCACGGCAGGATCATGGTTCGCTGCGAACGAGAAGAACACGACGTGACGGATCATCGTGCCCCGGCTCCGTCGGCAAGGCTCAGGTCGCCGATCGACGCGCCGCTGGCGGTACGCCCGAGAAGGTAGGCCATGGTCATGATCGGACCGAGCGTGGCGCCGGCGCCGGGGTAGCCGGCGGCGAAGGCGTTCTCGGAGGCGTTGCCGACCGCAAACAGGCCGCGTATGGCATCGCCGTCTGCGTCGAGGACCCTTCCGAGGCCGTCGGTGGCGATCCCTCCGCTGGTGCCGAAGCAGCCGTTCACCACGGCGAGAGCGTAGTAGGGGCCTTGCTCGAGCGGTGCGAGGCTGGGATTGGGATACGGGTTCTGTTCGTCTCCCCAGTAGCGGTCGTACGCGCTCGCACCGCGGTGGAAGTCCGGATCCTCCCCACGGGCGGCGTGCTCGTTGAATCGCGCGACCGTCTCGGCCAGCGCCTGGGCGGGAACGTCGATCTTCCCGGCGAGCTCTCCGAGGGTTGCTCCTTCGACGAGCCAGTCGGGAGTCGGCTCCTGGCGTGCATCGACCAATGTCGGAGGCCTCCCGTAGCCTGTAAATGTCACATTCACTAGCCAACGTTCCGGGAGGACACCATGGCCACCACACCGACCACCATCAAGGCGGGCACCCCGCGCGACTTCCTCGGCCTCGTGCCCGCGCTGCTCGGCTTCACCCCGCAGGACTCGCTCGTGCTCGTGCCCTTCGAGGCGTCGCGCACGATCGGGGCGATGCGACTCGACCTCGACGCGGATGCCGCGACGCTCGCGCACACCGGCCTCGGGCTGGTCTGCCGAGTGCCGCGCGTGACCGGGGTAGCCGCCGTGATCTACGCCGCCGAGGACGCCGACAGCACCCGCGATCTCGGCCAGCAGATCGCCGATGTCGCCGACCGGCAGGGACTGCACCTGGTGGACGTGCTCTACGTCGCCAGCGACGGCTACGGCAGCCACCTGACCGGCGAGGCACCGCGCCCCGTCGCCGAGATCGCGACCCCGGACGCGCTGCGCGAGAAGGTCGCAGCATCCCAGACCGCCGGGGCGAGCATCCCCGACGCCGACCCGGCGCGTGCCGCCCGGATCGCGTTCGCGGCCGCGCGGATGGACGACGATGCCCTCGCGGACTTCGTCGCCGTCGCGGAGGACGCCCTGACCGGTGACCCCGCCGACCTCGACACCCGCCAGGCTGCGATCCTGCTCACCGGCATCGGCATCCCGCTGTGGCGTGACGTGGCCCTCATCCAGTGGGCCACCGACCGCGGCAACGGCACCCGTGCCCTGGCCGCGCAGATCGGCCACTCGATCATGGGCGCACCCGTCCCCGAGAGCATCGCCCGCACCCTCTACGGACAGGGCGACCGCCCCGACGCCGACCGGCTGACGGCGGGACTCGCGCTCGTGCGCCACCTTGCCGCCTACGCCGACGACCAGGAGCGCCCCAACCTGCTCGCCGCCGCCGCCTGGCTGTCCTGGGCGCTGGGCCGATCCACTCACGCCACCGTCTACACCGACCGCGCCCTCGCGATCGACCCCGACCACGGCATGAGCCAGATCGTCGCGACCCTCTGCTCGGCAGCCGTGCTCCCGGATTGGGCGTTCGCCCGCTGAGCGTCACCGAGTGCCCGCCGGTCACCCCGGCGGGCACTCGCCCGTGACGCACTCGCGATGTCCCCGCGCGATGTCGGAGGCCACCCGTAGCCTATGAATGTCACATTCACTAGCAATCGTTCCGGGAGGACTCCATGACCGAGACCATCAACAACGTCCACGACATCCGCGCAGCCGTCGAGCGCGCGATCCGCTTCCACGCTCCGCTGCGCGCCGAGTTCGACGAGGGATGGACGACCATCGAGCCGGACGAGCTGCGCCAGGCCTGGGACGACTACAGCCTCAGCGACCCGTTCACCCTCGACCCCGCAATGCCCGCCCTGCTCGCTCGCATCGACGCCGACCACCCGGACGACGACCCCCAGGTGTGGGTGCCCCTCGGCGGGCAGGGCGACCCCGACTATCTGGATGCCGTCGTGGTCACCGAGCGCACCGTCACCAAGTACACCGCGCGCGACGGCCAGATCGAGCAGCCCTACTCGCTCCCCGAGGGCGACCCCCACGGCCTCACGCAGAGCGGCTGGCGGGCCGCGGCGAGCGCAGCGCGCTACGCGATCATCGGCCTCAACGCCGACGCCAGCAACACCGAGTACCTGCGCGGGCAGATCGAGGCGTACCTGACCGCGTTCGGTCACTTCGAGCCGGGGCGCGATGCCGACGCCAAGCGCGAGCGGGTCACCGCCGAGATCACCGCGGCGATCGCCGCCCAGTGACCCACGCCGGGGCGGGCGCGCAGACCGCGCCGCCCGCCCCGCCCAATGTCGGAGGCCACCCGTAGCCTGTGAATGTCACATTCACCGTCGAGAGTCCAAGGAGGACGCCATGACCGACACCACCACCCTCATCACCCGCACCCCCGGCGACACGTTCCGCTTCCGCGGCACCGAGTACGTGCTGATCGACTTCGCCCGCACCAAGGCGAAGATCGCAGCCCTCACCGAACCCGGCAAGGTGTACACCCTCGCCCGCACCGCCACCGTCGAGCCGACCGGGCACAGCGACGACGCGCTCGCCGCTGCCCTGCAAGCCACCGCGGCCGCGCTGCCGAGCCTGATCCCCGGAACCCGCGTGCGCATCGTCGCCAACCCGCGCACCACCCGTGACGGGCTGGCCGGAGTCGAGACGCTCATCGTCCGCACCAACCCCAAGTCGTACACGCTCGCCAACGGCTGGCGCGTCAGCCCTGGGCTGGTCGAAGCCGTCTGACCCCCTCGCCGCCGCCGGGTGCACACCTACCCCGGCGGCGGCGAGCACCACCCACCCGAGGGGAGCCGGCTACACGCCCCTCCCCTCGGCGGGAGCACCTCGAGTTCTAATCCCCGCCCGCGCTCGCCGCAGGCCTTCACCGTTCCCAGGAGGACACAATGACCACCACCGAACCCGCGGCCGCGGCCGCTCCCCGCATCCCTGCCGACGACCTGATCGACCGGCTGTGGAGCGTCATGCACGAGATCGAGGCAGCCGATTTCCCCGCGCTGCGCATCGTCGAGCTCGACGAGCCGACCGACTACGGCGAGCGCGTCGTGCTGTGGTGCCCGCGCTGCGATCAGCACGTCAACGTCGAGGACGGCTACCTGCGCGCGATCGACGTGGACGTGCGCTACAACAGCGTCGGCCAGATCAACACCATCGAGCGCACCGTGCCGCAGTACGAGGCCGACCCCGACCCCGGCGACGTGCTCGTGTACCTGCACCAGACCGACGAGCACGGCGAGCACGGCGTGCGTCTCCCCGAGGGCTGGGAAGGCACCTGGAAGGCGTAGCCACACCCCACGACGTGAGCGCCCTACGCCTCGGCTGGGGCGCTCACGCACCACGCACCCCACGACCGACACCCCGCGGCGATGTCCGACCCCCGCCCTAGACTGTGAACGTCACATTCACTACCAACCGATCCGGGAGGACACCATGACCACCTACATCACCTTCGGCCCCGACCACGCCGACCTGCACCCGCACGTCGGCACCGGCCTGAACCGCGGCTACGTCGCGATCAGCACCGGCGACCGCGGCCGCGACATCGCCGCGGCGTTCGCGATCCTCGGCGAGCAGTGGGCCTTCGACTACCAGGACGCCGCGGCGCTGGATGCCCGCTACCCGGACGGCGAGATCGCCCGCCTCACCCTCATCGACGAGGCGGCACAGAAGGAGATCGCCGGTCTGATCGAGGACACTTTCGCCGCCGCCGAGGGCGACAGCAACGACACCGAGATCGAGGCGCTACAGGCCGCACGCGACCGCCTCGCGGCGCTGATCGACTACACCCCCGCCCACGAACGGGACTGGACGCCGCTCGACGCGGCCTGACCCCACGCGGTGCCCCGCCGGACGACCGGCAGGGCACCGTCGCGTGCGCTCGCCGCCGATGTCCGATCCCCTCTCTAGACTGTGAATGTCACATTCACTAGCCAGCGTTCCGGGAGGACATCATGGCCACCACCACTACCGACTGCGACCACGCCAACATCGAATGGCTCTCCGGCGTCCCCGGCGTCGTCGTCACCCTCAACGGCGACGTCGCCGCCCGGTGCCTGGACTGCGGCGCGACCGCGACCATGGACACCGACGACGAGGACGCACCCGCCGAGCCGCTCGCCCACCAGTGGCAGAGCGGCCGCTTCACCGGGACGACGACCTGCCAGGCGTGCGGACTGTTGCCGCTCGACCAGGACGACATCGACACCGAGTGCCCCGGCGCATAGCCAGCCCCTCGTGTGGTGCCTCGCGGCGACGGTCGCGGGGCACCGCCCTGCGATGTCTGCGAACCCCCGAAACCGAGGCCTATACCCGTGGGCAGCTCCAATGTCGGAGGCCACCCGTAGGCTGTGAATGTCACATTCACTAGCCAACGATCCGGGAGGACACCATGGCAAACCGCACTCGATTCATCACCATCGACACCCGCCAGTACACCGAGGCGGAGGGCGAGATCGCCAGCAACCGCGCTCGCCAGCAGCGCGACGACGACCTGAACGCCTACGGCGCACAGGGCTACACGCTCCTGTCCACCGTCACCATCCCCCTCCACAACGGACTGCGGATCATCGACACCCTCGCCCGCACCGACGAGGACTACTGACCCACCGACAGCGCCCCGCCGGGATCTACCGGCGGGGCGCTGTCGCGCTCGCCGCAATGTCCGACCCCCGCCCTAGACTGTGAACATCACATTCACTACCTGACACCCAGGAGGACACCATGACCAGCGAGAGCGGATCGCCCGCAGGATCACAGCCGAAGCCCATCCCCGTGAGCCTGGCCGCAGCCGAATGGGGCGCGATCGCGGGCGTGATCGCGGCCTACGGCGAGTCACACAAGGACGGCGCGATGATCCTCGCCGCCGAAGAGATCAAGACTCAGGTCACCAACGCCCTCTCCCCCCAGTAGGCGACGAGCACGACCCCTCCCGCAGCGCCCCGCCGGAACTGACCGGCGGGGCGCTGCCGCGCTCGCCGCAGTGTCCGACCCCACCCGTAAGCTGTGAACGTCACATTCACTAGCCAACGATCCGGGAGGACACCATGGCAACCGCACCCCTCACCTTCGGCGACCGACTCACCGCGGCCGGACTGACCTGGGAGGTCTCCGACGCCCGCAGTCACGAGCCCGGCCCCACACTCGGCGAGCCGCGCGCCGACCTCTGCCCGATCGACCCCGACAGCGGCGAGCGCATCAGCAACGTGCGCATCGGCCGCGCCGAGCGTCCCTACGTCCGCGTGAACATCCGGGCTGGCCGCAGCGGAGACCTCGAGCTGTACCCCAGCAGCGGGTACGGCACCCCGCTCACCGATCGGCAGCGCGCGATCATCCTGGCCGACCTCGCCGGCTACCGCTTCGAGCTGCCCCCACTCACCGTCCCGGAGATCATCGAGCGGATCACCCACGACATCAGCACCCGCTCGGCGCACAAGGCATCCGAGGCTCTGCACTACAGCACCCGCACCGCCCTCCGAGACGCGCTCGCGACCCTCCCCGCGGGCGAGAGCAGCACCTATCGTGCCGCCGTCATCGACGCGGCGTGCGCGGCGTTCCGCGAGCGCATGGCGCGGGATGTCGGGCAGATGTAGCCCGCCCGGACATCGGCGAGCGCCCCACGTTCGCGGCGAGCGCGCGCCGATGTCCGACCCCCTCCCTAGGCTGTGAACGTCACATTCACTAGCCAACGATCCGGGAGGACACCATGGCAACCAAACCGATCAGCGAGATCGTCGCCGAGACGATCGCGCTCAACTACGAGGACATCGACGGGCTCACCCAAGCGCTCGGCCAGGGCGACGTGGACGCCGACGCGATCCGCGCGCTCGCGACCGGCGCCGCCGAGCGGGCCGTCGCCGACCACGCAGGCGAGGCCGCAGGCATCGACGTGCACGGGTACGTGTCCCTCATCGACGGCGCGGCCGTCGCGCAGATCGACACCACCGAGAGCACCGGCCGCATCCGGGTGTTCCTCAACGACGGCACGATCTACGACGGCAACCCCGAACACGACGACGCCCCCCGCCAGGTGTACACGCTCCGCGATCTCGACGGCACCGACGATGCCGCCGACTGGATCACGACCGGGCATGTTCTCGACGCCCAAGAGGTCGACTGGCTGCGCTCCCTGCGGGTGGTGGCACCGTGACCGCGGCGAGCGCGACCCGGCGCAACCCGATCGTCGAGGCGTTCCGCGACTGGGCATGCCTTGAGACGTTCCCGCTCACCGCGTGGGCCTGCGATGAGTGGGTGCACTCGATCGACCGCGGCGACCACGACGCGCTCAGCAGCCGCGATGAGATCGCCCGCGCTCGCCGCGTGCTCGACCGGCTGGGCACGGCGCTGGACGCGATCGAGGCCGAGCGGCCGGACGACCCGGAGGCGGTCATCCACACTCGCAGCTTCGATCCGGCCGCGCGGACGATCACCGAGACGTGGAGGCTGTTCGACACGGAGTACGCCGCCCCGTGGGGCGGGCCCGGCTTCGTGGCCTTCCAGGTCATCACCGGCTACGCCGACCGCGCCTACCAGGGCACGGCCCGCCGCATCCTCACCGGCAGCACCCCGCACCAGGCTCCCGAGCGAGACGTGCACCCGCAGCGCATCCAGCCGCTCCCCACGCGCCGGTACGCGGCGAGCGCGCTGCACATCGCCCACGACGGCATCGCGGCACGGTTCGACCTGCCGTGGGCGCTCTACTGGGCGCGCGGCATCCGCCGCTGACGCTCTAATCGGTGCCCCGCCGGGATCATCCGGCGGGGCACCGTCGCGCTCGCCGCGGCCAATGTCTGACCCCCTCCCTAGGCTGTAAATGTCACATTCACTAGCCAACGATCCTGGAGGACACCATGGCAAACCCCACCACGCAGCTCGAGCTCACGATGAGCCGCGAGCTGCACGCGAACACCGAGACCGACACCATGCAGCGCTCGCGGTTCCGCACGGACACGCTCATCGCGGCCTGGTACGACGACGAGCCGAGCGAGCCGGACCAGGCGATCCGGGACGTGCTCACGGATCTCGTGCACTTGGCCGACGCGCGCGGCGTCGACCTTCACCACGCGCTCGACCGGGCCGTGTGGATGGCCGACGAGGAACGAGCCGACTGGGGACTGGGGAAGGTGCAGCGATGAGCAGCGGAACGATCCCCGACCTCGCCGTCGTCGCGGCCGCGGCCGACATGATCGGCAGGTGGCATGACGACGTGTTCAGCTCGATCAACATGACCGAGGGCCGCATCCTCGCCGACCTGTTCGACGAGCTGGGGCACACCGGCACCGCTGACCACATCATCCGCGAGACCTGGCTGGCCGAGAGCGACGGTGACCGCGACCCGCTCCCCTGGGCGAACGGCCACGGCTCCCGGCTCAGCGAGGACGAGTACGTGGCCCGCAGCGACGACCTCGCCCACAACGAGGCCCGCGAGCGGTTCCACTTCGACCCCCGCCTGGAATGGTCGGAGGACGAGGAATAGCCGCACGGTGCCCCGCCGGGATCAATCGGCGGGGCACCGTCACGTCTAGGCCAGATAGCTCGCCACGTCGAAGCTCTGCAACGGCCAGGCGTAGCGGGCGCGTGACGGATGCCGGGGGTGCCCGCTCTTGAGCAGATCGCCGATCGACACCCAGTCACAGCCGGAGGCATCCGTCACCGAGGCGATGCCCTCAAGCATCTGCGGGAGGTAAGGGCGGGATCGGATCAGCTCGCCCCACGCGGCGACGATCGTGAGCTGGCGTCCGCCGATGAGATCGGCGATGTGTCGCTCGTTATCGGCTTGCAGCTGGGGGTCGTGCACCAGGTGCATGCCCTTGGGGTCGATGGATCTCTGCGGGTAGAGGTTCAGCATCACCCAGCTGTCGAACCCGTTTCGGGCCGCGAACCCCATGACCTTGCTGACGGTGCGATCCGGGTCTCCCGGCGCCGCGGTGCTGGGGTTCACACCGACGCACACGAGAGGGTTTACGCCCACCGTCCCCAGCACGAAGCGCGCAGAGTTGTCCGCCGTGCGCTCGTAGATCCACGTCTCAGTCATGCACGCCGCCGTCTCCCCATCGTCCTGCGCTCACCCGCCGGGCCCAATGTCTGACCCCTCACTTAGAGTGTAAGCGTCACATTCACTAGCAAGCGATCCGGGAGGACACCATGACCGAGCAGAGCGAAAACCCGTTCAAGGGCGCAGAAATCATCGCCGTCTACACCGCAGAGGAGGCCGTCGCAGACGGGCTGCTGCTGCACTTCAACCCCGCCACCGCCCTCGAGGCCGGATACCGGCTCACGGTACTGCTCACCCGCGCCGCCTACGAGGCCGCGGTGCAGTGGACCCGCGAGGGCGACTGGCAGAGCGAGGACGCCCGATTCTGGGACGTGCTCAACGTCATCCGCCCCACCGCCCGCCAGGTCGCCGGCGATCTCGTCCCGCGCGAGACCTACGTGCTGCGCGTGCCGAACGCCACCCGCTCCGGCAACCCGAGCACCGCCACCACCGCCAGCCGCCAGCGACTCCGCGTGAGCATCGAGGGGTACAACCTCACCGGCCAGGCGTGCATCATCATCGCCCTCCCCGGCGAAGACTGACCCCCACCAGCGCCCCGCCGGGATCTACCGGCGGGGCGCTGCCGCGCTCGCCGCAGCAATGTCGGAGGCCTCCCGTAGCCTGTGAATGTCACATTCACCGCCTACGTTCCAAGGAGGACACCATGGCACCCACACCACTCACCGTCGACGAGATCTCGCGGACGATCCTCGAGCGGATGACCAGCAACCACGGCGGCTCGCTCATCGAGGCAATCGACGACGGCGCGTTCGTCGTCGACGACCAGGCCGTCGCCTACTGGGTCGGCCAGGCCGTCGAACTGGCCCGCCAGGGCATCGACGACGACACCGAGACCGACGCCCCGCCGGTCGGATACTCCTGCGCCGAGTGCGGCGTCCAGGACGCCCGCAACTACGTCGTCACGATCTTGGACCACGAGGACATCCGCCACACCCGCACAGAGGTCTGCATCCCCTGCGCCGTGACGGTCTCGGCCGAGTCCGTCGACAGGATCATCGCCGGGCTGCTCACCCGCTGACACCACCGGGGGCGGGCACCGCGCCCGCCCCCGACCCTCTGACGAAAGGACCAGCCATGACCACCGCACTCACTCCCTACGACACCGGCCAGCGCGCCGAACCGGCGACCTGGACGCCGAGCAACTCCCACCTGTACTCGATGCCCGTCGACGACCGAGCACGCATCCTCGCCCACCACGGCGACGACTTCGGCAAGGTCGACTTCGACAACGCCGAAGGACAGGCGATCGCCACCGTGTGGGCGACCCCGACCGGCGACGGATGGACGCTGCACATCACCGAGCACGGAGCACCCCTCGCGCTCGCCGCAGACACCGCCCGCCTGCGCGAGCTGACCGGCGCCGCACAGGCGGCGATCGAGGAGGCCGAGCGCTCCACAGAGGCCGATACCATGGATGCCGTCTTCGAGGCCCGTGACGGGGCTGTGGACGCCCTCAGAGCACTCCTCGCGGCACTCACACCACCCGCCAGCTGAACCTCCCCCAGTGCCCCGCCGGGATCTACCGGCGGGGCACTGCCGCGCTCGCCGCAGCAATGTCGGAGGCCCCCCGTAGCCTGTGAATGTCACATTCACCGCCTACGTTCCAAGGAGGACACCATGGCAACCACCACCAACATCGAGTTCGCTCAGGGCCAGCTCGACATGCCCGCCCCGGTCACCGAGCGGCGCGGCGCCTACGTCGGGGAGATGGCCCGCACGCAGGCCGATCTCGTCGCCGCCCAGGCGCAGGCCGCGGATCTCGCGCTGACCGTCGAACGGCAGCAGCGCGAGATCGACAGGCTGCGACTGCCGATCACCGACGCCGCCGACGACCGGCTCGCGGCGATCTGGGAGAAGGGTGAGCAGATCGCCAACGATGAGGGCTTCTGCTCCGAGTACGACCGGCTCGTGGAAGCGATCGGCGGCACCCCGCGCGAGCGCGACTTCCGGGTGACCCTCTCCGTCACACTGACCCAGCGCGTTACCGTCTCGGTCACCGCCCGCACGTCGGACGAAGCGGAAGACCTCGCGATCGAGGCGTACACCGTCGAAGACGTGATCGAGTCGCTCCGATCCGACAACTACGTCGCCGACTCGATCGACGCGGAAGTCACCGACTGGGAGCGCGAGTAACCCAACCCGGCGGGGCGGGCACACCGCCCGCCCCGCCCCTCGCGGCGCTCGCCGCTGCCAATGTCGGAGGCCCCCCGTAGCCTATGAATGTCACATTCACTAGCAATCCGGGAGGATGCCATGACCACCAACCGCACCGTACACGCCGTCTGGTTTCAGTCCGTCGACCCCGAGGAGGCCTGCATCGGCGGATGCCAGTGGCACCCCGACAACGCGCAGATCGACCGGTTCATCGAGTCGGAGCGCGCCTGGCGCAACGAGGTTGACTTCGAGTACCTGCGCAAGACCCTCACCCTGCCCGATACGATCCTGCCCGGCCTGGCCGTCGACCAGCTGACCGAGGCGCAGCGCGCCGACGTCACCGACTGGGTCGACTCGCTCACGGGTGAGGTCGCATGGGATCGCCGCGTCGTGCTGCTGGGCAGCACTCACCCCGGCGGCGAGCGGCGCCGGATCGACGCTGAGCTGGCAGCCGCACGAGGCTGACACCGCCGCGCTGGGCCCCGTCGACGAACGCGGGGCTCAGCCCAGCCCGTCCAGTTTGTCCAGACGGGTCGCGATGTCCTCTGCCCAAATGTTCTTCGACGGCCAGGATCGCACCAACGCCTCGGTCGCCTCCGGGAGGGTGTAGTCCCGACCTCCGGGATATTCGCCACGTCCGCCATCGGCGTGAGCGCTCAGAATGTTGCCGTCACGGTCAAGCCACACGACAGGCCAATAGTCGACTTGAGTGTCGTCTTCCGAGTCGACGTCGAAGTGGACTGAGTAGTCTCCCTCCCTTCCGACGCAAATGGCACTCGGCGTGACGGCATAGCTCATCTGTCTTGGGGTATTCCAGGGGAACGCCTTGGGGAATGTCTCGAGCAGCGCAGAGTACATCTCGTGGGTGGGCAGCGGGCGGGCGATAATGGCCCTCACCTGATCCATGAGCGCCCGCGCGTCATCGACCGTAGGCCCCTCCACGGACACCGCTAACCCGCGCTTCATGCCCGACGCGATCTCGGTCTCGAAGTATGGGCCGGGATAGCTGCGCCCCTCGAAGGGTCGCTCGTCATAGAAGCGCTCAAACGCGCCAAGTTCCACGTCCTCAAACCTGTCTGCCCTCATGGCCGAGAGCGTACACAGGCCCGCGGTAGCAACCTAGATCCCCGGCGAAACCCCTCTCATCAACCGCCTGCCCTCATCGCTTCCGGTTCGCGAACGGCCAGCGACCGAACACGTCAGCGAACGCGGCGCGGTAGCGAACCTCCACGTCCTCCGCGGACTCCTCCGGCGTCGTCACCCACGCAACGAGCAGCTCGTCTTGATCGGCCAGCTGCCAGATCGAACGCCCGCCCTGGTGGCTGGCACCCTTCCGCGCGAACTGCCCCAGCCGCTTGCGCAGCCCGCCCACTTTCGCCTCTGCCTTGCCGATGTACAGCACCGGCGTCCCCGACACCCACCGAGCCGCGAGGTCATCCAAAGGGTAGGCGGATCCCGCCCGCGCTCGCGTCAGCTCGAGCAGCTCCGGCGACGTCGCCGCCGGACGCAGCACCACGTAGATCCCCGCCTCAGTCGGCACCCTCGCGGCCGCAAGATCCGCGAATCGAACGAACCCCACGAACCCGACCGCCTCGAGCGAGGCCCGATCCCACACGGCCGGCATCCGCAGCCCACCCGCCTCGCCGTCGCGATGGGTCGTCTTCATCGACGCATCGTCTCACGGCACCACAGGCGATGTCCCGGCTCCGGGCAACAGACCCCTCGGCTATGGTCTGAGCTACAGACGCCTGATGAGGAGACTCGTTCATGCCCAACGTAGACAGCAGCGGCCGCGACAGTTTCGGGCGGCGTGTAGAGACAGGGCTGGCAGCTGAACTCTTCAAGCAGCTCAAGCCGCTGCTTCTCGAAAGTGACATCGACCTCGACAGCGGCAAGGCCTACACAATCGACGAGATCAACGATGGCCTACAGGTGGCGATCCAACGTCACAACTTCATCATGGCGGTGCCTACAGGTGAGGCTCGAAAAGAGGCGTTCCGCGCGATACGGCTCGCTGCAGAGTACTTGTGGGAGGCCGACTACGAAGACTTCTCCGACTTCCTCACCGGGATGACCCCCGACGAAGAACCAACCCCCGCGCAGATCATCGGGACGACGCTCAGCCTCCTGGATTCCTGGTTCGAGGACGAGGTTCTCACCGGGGCAATCGCGCGCCCATCCTTCACCGAACGCTGGGACGAGGAGTCAAGCAAGATCATGTACGAGATCTTCGAGCGAGCCAGAGAGCACAGAGCTTTCGACTCCTACTCGGAGTTCATCGGCCGTTGGGGCGGACTCGTCGTGATGACGTTTGCAATCGGCGTGGTCTTCGAGGGCCTCTACGCATGGAGTGAAGACGACGACTACTTCGTCGATGTCGCTGACGAACTTCTTGACCCCGAGGCCTGGTAGCCCCTTCGCTCTCCCCCGAGCTCGGCCCCGCGCTCGCGCTCGCCATCCCGCCGCCGTCGTTGTTGCTGTCACGTCGGCGATGTCGGAGGCCTCCCTTAGCCTGTGAATGTCACATTCACTAGCAACCGAGGAGGACACCATGGGTGCCACATCCACTCACAAGACGGCCGGCGTCAGCGTCAGCGACTACTTCGCGGACTACTTCACCAACGCCACGATCATCGCCAGCGGCACCCGCCGCGACCCCGACTACATCGGCGGGAGCTACGACTGGCCCTACGAGTTCTACGCCGCGGTGCGCTACAACGACGGCCACCCCCACGCCGGGGAGGTCTTCGCGTTCGTCGTGCTCTACTCCGTCGCCCCGTCCAGCTACTACAACTTCACGTACAAGGACATGGACGAGACGGTCGGCCCCGGCGCAGTCCACGCACCCCGCCGGGTGCTCGAGGCCCTCACCCCGACCGACCACGAGTACGCCAACCAGTGGCGCGCCGCCTGCTGGGCGAACCTCGAGCTCGAGGAAGCCAAGCCCCGCGTCCGCCGCGGCGACCACATCCGCTTCGCAGAGCCGTTCACCTTCGGAGGAGGGCTGCAGACCACCACGGAGACCGTCTTCGAGGTCGAAGGGCGCGACGTGCTCCGCGTGATCGACCACCACGGCGTGCGCGTGCGCATCCCCCGCTGGCGGGCACGCAGCTACGCGCTCGCCGCAGCCAGCTGAGCGAGTGCGGGGCGCCCCACACAGGGACGCCCCGCAGTCCTCACCGCGCAGCTGCTCACGCGCCGGGGCGCCGGCGCCAGTGACCGGCGATCTCCCGTCCTGCGCGCGTGTGCTCCGGCACCCACACCATCCCCCGCCCATCCGGGAGCGCGACAGGCTTGACCAGCCCATCTAGGGACTCCTCGAGCATCAGCGCCGCCGTATGGCGATCGCCACCCGCCGCGAGGTACTCCTGGCCTCCCGCGGCGTCGAAGACCCGCTGACGCAGCTCCGCGGGCGCGTCGAGGCTGTCTCCCCGCAGTCGCCGTGCAACGGCATCCATCCGAACCTCTTCACGGATCTCCGATATCCTGCCCGCGCCCGTGCGCAGCTGCCGCCGGAACCGCGACAGCTGCGCATCCCGTCGACGCGCCAATGGCGACCTCGCCCGCCACGCCTCGAGCGCCGCCTGATCCAGCGGTGTGTACTCCGCCATGACCCGCTTCCGCGCGCTCACCGCCCGGTCCCGCTCGAAGAACTCCCGCGACTCCGCCTCATGCGCTCGCCGCTCTGCTGCCGGGGACCGACGCACGCGCTTTGCCGGCAACCCCAACGACTTGAGGCGGCGAGCCAGCCGCTTCGACTCACGGTTGGACTGCAGCGCCCGCTCATACACATCCGGGTTCTCAGCCCGATACTGCCGCTGCCACTCGGTCAGGTGTTCCCGGTTGCGCTGCTGCCAGTCCCGCGACGACGCCTTCACCTTCTCCGGGCTCTGATCTCGACGCTGTCTCGCCCTGGCCAGCACCGCGTCACGGTTGCGCTCGTAGTAGCGCCGCGAGTACTCCGCCGTCTTCTCTGGGTGCTCCGCGTGCCACCGCCTGATCGTCTCGCGCTTGCGCTCACGGTTAGCCTCGGTCCACCGCCGCACCCGCTCGCGGTCCTTCTCGCGCCGCTCCTTCTGCGCTCGCATCTTCCGCGACCGCTCCCGCATGTACTCCCGGTTCTTCCGGTTCACTTCGTCACGGTTCTCCGCGTGATACTTCGCCCGGTACGCGCGGATCTCCTCGCGATGCTCCTCGCGATACCGCTTCGCGTAGTCCCGCTTCGGATCGGCCGCAGCGCTCGCCGCAGCCGACTGCTCCTGCTCGGCGCGCTTCGCCTGCTGGCGTGCCTGACCCGCTCGCAGCCATGCCGCGTGAGGGTCGGTTGGTCCGCCAACCGGTCGCGCCGACGAGTCGTCGACGCCGGCGGACATTACGACTCCGCTGGCGCCAGCTCGAGCAACGTCTGGAACAGGGCGTACCGGTGAGCTGTCGGGTTGGTGATCGCCAGGCCGACCGCCTCTCGCAGCGGGGCGCGTTGCTCATCGGTCAGGTCGGTCACCGGCTCGAGGCACCAATCAACGTCGGTGTCGACGGTGTAGTCCGGCTCGTCGATGTGAATCTCTGGGTAGTAC
Organism: Microbacterium paraoxydans; assembly: GCF_019056515.1. Taxonomy (NCBI): domain Bacteria; kingdom Bacillati; phylum Actinomycetota; class Actinomycetes; order Micrococcales; family Microbacteriaceae; genus Microbacterium; species Microbacterium paraoxydans. The sequence continues at coordinate 154,477 of NZ_CP064874.1, read as the reverse complement.
GAGATCGCCGCCAGCCCCACGCGCTGCAGGACGTCGTCTACCTCTTCGCGACTCGGCATCGCTCCTCCTCTCGTCGCGGGCTTGTGCCCGTCTGAGGGGTATAGGCCGCATCCCGGCTGCTTCGCGGACACAGAGTGCATCGCTCGCTCGCCGGCGCAATGTCGGACCCCCACCGTAGCCTATGAATGTCACATTCACCACCTACTACGGAGGACACCATGAAGCTCACCCTCAACTTCGGGCACCGCCAGGAAGAGATCGACCTGGGTGAACCCGACGCCCGCGACGGGCTGTTCGACAACGGCGAGATCGGCGCCTACGCCGGGAACATCTACCTGTACGTCGACGGCCGCGAGTACGGGTCGCTGTTCATCCACCACGACGACCAGGGGCCGATCATCGAGCTCGGCCAGTTCGACGAGACCGCCGACGAGTGGGTGACCCGCGCCGCGCTACGCGCCCTGCCGGCACACGTCGCGCAGCCGCTCGAGAACGCCGGCGCATGAACGGCCACGAAGGCGGCTCCAAGACCGTTGGCCGGTGGTACGTCGAGGTCAGCCCCCTCGGTGTGATCGCCGGCCCCCTCGAATCCGGGGCCACCTACACCACGACCACCCTCCGGTTCCCCATCGGATGGCGCGTCGGAAAGGTGTGGAGCAACGGCGTCGCGTCCGGCCCTCCCGAAATCTTCGGCATCCCCCGTCGAGTCGTCAGCGCCGCAGCCGGCATCGCCAGACAGATGCAATAGACCGAGCTGAGGGCGGCGGCAACTCCGCCGCCCTCAGTGACGCACTCGCGATGTCCCCCAGCGATGTCCGACCCCCTCCCTAAGCTGTGAATGTCACATTCACTAGCCGACGATCCGGGAGGACACCATGGCAACCATCAACCAGCACCCGTCCGGCGTCGCGGACTGGGCCACCATCTGCGCCTGGATCCACGAGAACCGCCCCGACCTTTGGGAAGGGCTCGGCCCCGCCGACGAGGACCGCGCACCCGCGAGCTGATCCAGCAGATGCAGGCCAGATCGCCACTTGACCTCCGGGCAGGAAACACCTACCCTAGTAAATGTCACATTCACTACTAACTGAGTAGAGGGAGAACCCACAGACCCACAACCAGGGGAACCGCGCAACGCCGTTCCCCTCCCAGGGACAGGCGCCACACCGCAGCCTGACGAGCGCTCGCCGCGCTCGCCGCCATGTCCCTCCCGGCGACCCGCCGTCCTCCCAACCAGGTCGCCGCCGCGGGGGCGGCTCCGTGACACAGCCGCCCCCGCCCCTTCCCCTTCATGTCCGCGAAGAGAACGATCCGCGGCCTATACCCACAGACGAACCGGAGGATCCCATGGACAGCATCGACACCACCGCACCGGCCGATTGGCACGACTTCTACGTCGACCCCTTCCCCGGCCGCAAGGGCTCCGAGCGGATCACCGACACCTGCGGCAAGTGCATCGGCACCGGCCTGTACACCGGGCCCACCCACTTCACCGATGGCCACGGGCGCCCGATCTGCTTCGACTGCCACGGCACCGGCACCCGCAGCCGCCTCGTCAGCAGCGCCCGCGCCACCGCACGAGCCCACGCGAAGGCACACGCCGAGCACATCGACACAACACGGGCGATCACCGCCCGCCGCGCCGCCTTCGAGGCCGAGCACCCCGGCCTCCGCGACCAGCTCACCGAAGCTCATCTGAGCATCCGGGAGGGCAACCCGCTGCGCGAGAAGATCGGCTACATCCTCGACTCCCTCGAGGACTACACCGGCACCCTCGACGACGACGAGGTCCGCACCGCCCACGAGCTGCTCGAGCAGTACGAGCTCGAGCTGGCCGCGCGCCGCCCCGTCCCCACCGGGCGCACCCTCATCCAGGGCGAGATCCTCGCGACCAAGACCACCGACACTCAGTGGGGAATCACCGTCAAGATCCTCGTCCAGGGCGAAGGCTGGCGCGTATGGGGCACCAAGCCCTCCGAGATCTCCACCGCCGCCCGCGGCGACGTCGTCGCGTTCACCGCCACCGTCTCCGCTTCCGACGACGACGACAGCTTCGGCTTCTACTCCCGGCCCACCAAGGCACACATCATCGCCGCCGGCATCCGCCGCACCGCATGAACGAGCGCCTCATGAACAGCCGCACCAGCCTGACCATCTACCCCGCCCACGACGAGAAGTCTCTGCTCCCACCGACGCCGATCCTCGTCGACGAGCACTACTTCGTGCGCGCCGGGCTCGAGCAGCTCCCCGCACGACTCATCGGATTCAGCCCCGCCGGCGCGCTCGCCATCACGGCATGGGTTCACGACGTGTTCCGCACCCCCGAGCTCGCACGCGACCTGTACCCGATCTTCATCATCGCCGGCCACGTCCAGGCGTATCCGATCCCCGCAGCCAGAGTCACCGTGCGCGAGCCATCCGGCGTCGTCCAGGTCGTCATCACAGACCCCCGCGGCAAGCGATACCGCCCGTACCTCGGAGAGGACCGCGACGTCGCCGACCGCATCGCCGCCGCCTGGGGTTCCCACCGCGGCTACTCCGCCACCGTCCAACCGATCACCCCGGCAACAAGCGCCTGACCACGCGAACGGAGATCACCATGCGCTGCCTTATGTGCGAAGAGCCGACCACCATGTACATCCCCTCCGACGACGTCGACGGGATCGGGCTGCACAGCTGCGGCGCGTGCGGCTTCGAGATCGAAGCTCCCCGCGACGAGCCCGTGCGGATGATTCCCGTCAACGAGCGTCGAGAGCGGCCCGTCGACGTGACGACGACGACGGTTGCGAAGACCCTGCAACCTCTCTAGTATCAGTGAATGTCACATTCACTACTTTCTTACTGATCCGAGGAGTGCTCCCCAATGAGCGAAGAGGCAGCGACCGTCACCGAGGAAGTCGTCTACGTCGGCCGCAAGGCCGCGAGTAATGGAAAGCTCGCGCACTGGTATCGGACGCTCGACGACGGTGAGCTCACCAGCAAGGAGCTCGGCTCGTACAAGCCGTACACGTCGGCTCCGGTGGGCGCGATCATCACGATCACCCGCCCCGCCGGCGAGCCGACCGTGCTCTACACGGGCGGACAGTACACGCCACGGATCACCGGCAGATACGCCGACACAGCCGCCACCGACGAGTGGCGCGTGGCCGATCAAGCGGAGGCGCAGCGGGATGCGAATGAGCGGCGCATCAAGCGGGATCTCGACGGTCTGCCCGAGGAGTTCACCACGGCGCTAGACACCGTTGGTGCGCACTTCTCACGGCTCAACGCCCCGCAGCGGGCAGCACTGTTGACCCTGGTCACCGCGAAGCTCCTCCGCTACTGAGGTCGACCGTCATGTCCACCCTCGATCTCCTCGACGACCGCTTCCCGCACGGTACCCCGGACGGGTACCGCCACGGATGCCGCACTGCCGCGTGCCCCGCGCTGATCCCCTGCCGCACCGTCCACACCCGCTACGTGGGCGACTACTCCTTCGCGAAGCTCATCGACGCCGGCACACCGCTCGCCGAGATCCTCGAGCGCGACGAGGCCGCGCGTGCCGAGTCGCGGCAACGGGACAAGATCGCCGCTCGAGAAGAGCGCCGTGCCGCCGTCGAAGCCACACGCCCCCGTCGACCCAAGCCGACCCCCAAACCGAAGCCGGCGCGCGCCAACACACCCAAACCCCCGCGCATGCCGAAGGAGGCGCCGGCGCCGGCGCCGACCGCACGGCCTCGCCCGTCGACGCCGCGGCCGCGCACCCATCCCGGCTACCAGTGGCTCGACAAGGCACGCAGCGACGCCGAGAAGCTCCCCGCAGAGCTCGCCAGCGCGTTCTCAGAGGCACTCGACGGCTACGAAGCGGACCTCGATCGTCACGTCGACGAGCTCGAGCAGTGGCGCAAAGACCACCGAGAGCTGCGCGGCCAGCTGCGCGCCGCGGCCGAGACCCTCAAGACGGCCACCATCGCCGCCGGCACCGGCCTCTCCGTCGGAGGGGTGATCGAGAGAGCGCTGCAGGAGGCAACCCTGCGGCACCAGTCCGCCGTCGACGCCCTCGCAGACCACGATCGCCCTTCCCCACCGGCCAGGCCACGCACACCGCGACTTCGGACCGCGCGTGCTGCCCGAACCTCGCAGCCGAGGCAGCTGCAGCCGCACGGCACCAACGCATGCCGAGCGCGCGGCTGCGACCGCCCCGAGTGCATCGAAGCCGGCCGCGAGTATCACCGGCAGTGGATGGCGAACCGGAAGGCGCAGAGCATCCCGCTCGAGCACCACGGGACCGCCTACGGCTACCAGCTCGGCTGCAAGGACCGCGACCACTGCCCCGCGGAGATCTCGTGCGCCGATGCGTCACTGGCTGAGGAACGGCGCCGACGCCGGGAGGCCGGCATCGCCCCGCAGGCCCCGCGCGTGCCCGCCGAGCCGATCCGACAGCACGTCCGCCAGCTCATGGCATCCGGCATGACCGTCCTCGAGATCGCCGACCAGGCACAGGTGTCCAAGACCGGCGTGAAGATCCTCCTCTACGGCCGCTCAGGCACCCGCAAAGGAGAGCTGCCCCGCGAGATCGAAGCAGAGAAAGCACGACGACTGCTCGCCCTGCAGCCGACTACCGCAGCCACGAAGTTCGCCCGCTCCGCCTGACACCAACATCAGGAAGGCCACCATGAACGACCGCACCACACCTACCACCACCATCACGATCCAAGTGCCCAGCACCGCACCCGAGGACGTGATCTCACGAGTCACCGCGCTCGGCGCGGAGCTCGGCGCCCAAGGCGGAATCGACCAGGTGCTCCTCGAGCTCGTGCGCACCTGTCACGTCTGCGGCTGCACCGACGAGCGAGCATGCTTCGGCGGCTGCTGGTGGGTCAACGACGACGGCACCCCCGACCTCTGCTCGAGCTGCGAGGACAGGCCCCACCAATGACACAGGAAAGCACCGCCCGAACCTGCCTTGCCACCGCCACAGGGCAACGCGGCTACTGCGGACGCAAGACGTCATCGGCAGCCACCACGATCGCCGACGTGACCTGCAAAGACTGCGGCGCAGCCGTGCGTGCAGACCAGCAAGCCGGCATCCTCACCCCCGAGCTGACCGCGGCGATCGCATGCTGACCGCCAGCTGGTCATCATGGACTCCCGGACGCCCAGGAGGCGCGCTGCGCGGCGTCATCGACGACGTCGCCGACAAAGACACCCACCAGTCCGGCGAACGAGTGTGGCGCTGCGCCCACCATCACACCACCGAGGCCGACGCCACGCGATGCGCCACCACCGAGCTCAAGCGCCGCCAGAACGCCCGGCCGCTGAACTGGTCCCAACGAGTCACCATGCGGATGATCGCCGATGGCCGATCACTCTCCGGCGGCGCCAGCTACCTCGACACGACAGGCCTGGGGATCCCCGGCGGCACCATCCAGTCCCTCCGCAGGCGAGGACTGATCGAACGCTACTCGTGGGTCGAACCCGGCTGGGTGCTCACGAAAGTCGGCGTCGACGCCATCAACAGCGGCGCGTGCGACGAACCCGACAGCGGCCCCGACGACTGACCGCACCGACCTCCACAACCCGGATGTCCGCGAACACCCCCAACATCGGCCTATACCCAGCAAGAAGGGCCTGCAGCAACACCATGCACGGGGGTTCCCCCACCGGGCATGCAGGCGTATAGTCAGTGAATGTCACATTCACTGTTCGATTGAGGAGAAACGCCATGACCATCACCCAGACCGCCGCCCCCACGGGCACCGCGGTCACCATCACAGGAACCATCCGCACCCCGCTCACCCTCGTCCGCCGCCTCCCCGACCGCCGAGCACGAGTAGGGTTCCGCGTCGACACCGACGCCGGCCCCTACAACGTCCACGCCAACGGCGCCCTCGCCGAGCTGCTCCGACTGACAACGCACCGCGGGGACCGCGTCACCGTCCACGCCCCCGCCGCCACGTTCAGCCACCCTGACCAGACCATCCCCGACCTCGAAGCCGACAGCGTCGAACTCGACCTCCACTGACCCGCGACGAAGATGGACACCACCGACGCACTACCAGGGAGCACCATGACCCGCATCTTCCACGTCAACGGCAAGCCCGTCGACGTCACCGACGCCGCGGCCGTCCAGGCACTCACCCCGGACGAGTACGCCGACCTGCTCACGCAGACCCTCAACGACACCGACGCGAACGACACCGAGATCATCGGACTGCGCCAGGACCAGCCGCCCACCGGCACAGGGTTCATCATCATGAATCCGCCCACAGAGGAGGCCGAGCATGCCTAACCCCGCCCCCACCACGACCGGCACCGACAGCTCCCTCCTTACCCCCATCCAGCGCCAACGCGCACTCACCCTCTCCGACGCACTCTGGCGCCTCCGCACCGGCCAGCACGACGCCGGCGACGACATCACCCTGACCATCCCCGCACCCGCCATCGAAGGCATCGAGAAGATCCTGTTCGCCCTCGCCGAAGGGGATCTGCGGTTCGCGTCCGTGCGGGCCGGTCAGCTGATGGATGGTGTCAGCGCGGCGCTGCGCGATCGCGCAGTGGGGGAGCAGTGGCGGGCGGCGTTCGATCACGCCCGCCAGGACGGACACAACGAGGCCGAGGCGCGTGAGTTCGCCGACGAGTACGCCGCCTACGTGGAGGACCGGCAGTACGAGCTGCGCGACCCCGACCTGCCGATCCCCTCACCGAGCGAGTACACCCGATGACCGGGGCTGCGCCGTCGTCCGTCACTCTGGATGTGCGCGCGACGATCGTGCGAATAATCCAGCAGCACACCGACGAGCCTGACGAAGAGGCAGGTTTCATCGCCGACGACATCATGGACGCGCTGAACCTGGGCAGTGAGCTCACGGTCGCCGTCCCGAGGCCGCGGCGCCGCGGCGAGCATGAGTGGCCGTGCGCGCTGTTCTACACCGGCAATTGGAAAGGCCAGCAGCCACGCGCCCGATGCAGCTGCCCGCCGGTAGCGGATGGGTCCGTGTCATGAAGGATCCACGCCAGCTCTCGCAGGCCGAGCTCGACGAGTACCTCGACCAGCTCATCAATGAGGGGAACGATGACAGCCCCGAGTTCCACCGCGCGTACCAGGTCTGGGAGGAGCTCAACGGCTGACCCAGACCTCGACCGCACTCCTCGGGGCCCCGCTCACCGGCGGGGCCCGATTTCTGTCCGCGAACACCCCCAACACCGGCCTATACCCAGCAGACGAACGGGAGAGGCCATGTGCGACGACATCGACCACGGAGGGCGACGGTGCCCGTCGTCGACAGCCGCAGGGCAGCGGCGTCGGCGTGCGGAGAAGCGTGAGCAGAACGCCGAGAAGCAGCTCGAGGCCTTCATCGGGGCAACCCCGTTCCGGCCGGTCTCTGGCGAGCTGATGCGAATGAGCTCCCGCCCCAGCTACTACGACACCGACGAGTGGATCGAGTACGAAGACACCCTCCGCGCCGCCGCGGAACGCCACGGCATCGAGATCTCGGAACTGCAGCACGCAGACGGGCTCTGGGAAGGCGCATCTGAACCAGCCGGCGCCTACATCGTCCGTGCGGACAGCTTCGAGCAGGTCACCGACTGGGCGGGAGAGCTCGCAGGACGGTATGAGCAGGACAGCATCATGGCCGGGTACTTCGACCCGGACGGACCTGACCGGGTTTACAGCTTCGCCGCCGACACCGGCTCGCAGCTGCAAGTCCAGGAGACTCTCGACATCCTCCGCGCCGCCGGCGCACCAGGTGGCAGGCTCTACGACGGCAAGCTCGAGATCGCCGAACCCGCCGAGTACCCGCTGCCGGCATCCGCCGTGAACGCGATCGCCGCACGTCTCGGCACGTCGCCCACCTTCGCTCGAGCGCACGTCGCGTTCGTGCCAGGCACCGACAGCTACCAGCGCCACCAGCCCATCAAGGAGATCCAATCGCTCAGAGAGCGATACGCCGACGCGCACGGGTTCCCGCAACGCAAACCCATCCCCCGGCTGACCGAGCTCGACGACATCGCTGCAGCGCGAGCCTACGCGGCCGCAGCGCACGAACCCACCCACCCACAGGTCGCCCGGTCTTACCGAAGCCTGCGCCAGCACATCGGCGCGCAGTGGGACATGCTCACGGAAGCCGGCTACACCTTCGAGCCCTGGCACGGAGAGGCCGAGCAGCCCTATGCCGACTCCGCCGCGATGCTCGACGATCTGCGACAGAACAAGCATCTGTTCTACTTCCGCACCGAGGTCTCGCAGCACACCGAAGGCGCTCTACCGCCGGACCACCCGATGGCACGCACCGTGACCGTCACCCTCCCCTCGGGAGAGCGCGCGCCGATGCTCGCCAACGACGTGTTCCGCGCTGTCCACGACGCAATCGCCCACAGTGAAGGGCACCAATTCGGCCCCTACGGGGAGAAGCGCGCCTGGTGGACGCACCGGGCATGTCTCCCCCGCGAAGCGCGACTCGCGCTGTGGTGCGAGACGCGCGCACAGAACTGCTGGACCAACGCTGGCCCACACATGACTGCTGAGACCGAGCCCGGACACCCGCGCCTCCTCCGCCGAGGAGAAGAGGGCTGGATCCCGTTGAGTGACCGTCCCTACGCGCAGCAGAAGTGCTGCCGCGTGGACACCGCGCTCCTCTAGCGCGTCAGAGACCTCGGGCGATCTCGTGCGCCAGCGCCGAGGGGAACACCTCATAGTCGTCTGTACCGACCGCGAGGATCCTCACGGTCGCATCCTCCTCGAGGAAAGCGGCATTGTAGGTTCCCGCTCGAGATGGCATGAACCCCTCGCGATTCCACGGTAGTTGGCAACGGTTTCAGGGCCAGGATTCCACGCGAAATGGCATTTTCCTACAGTTGGTCCGACTCAACTCAGATGCCCGCTTGCGGCAGGCAGATCGACCTAGAGTGTGTTAACGAGTGAGCAGCCGCGCCGTTCAGAGGCGAGGGCGATCGCCGACGGGGCGGCTCACTCTTCTCCTCATCCCGGTGTTGCTCAGCGCGACCGGCGTCCTCGATCTCCGCATTCCTTGGCCGTGGCTCCATGGCGAGTCCGCGGGGATCGTCCGGTCGAGCACTCACCCCTGAGAGCCCTGTCAAGGTGAGCTGGACCGGGACAGCCGCTGGAGTGCTCTATCTCGCGTGGCTGGCGTCCGCAACCCTGCGCCCCGGCGGCAACGGGCTATTCGAGACACAATCCCACGCGCGCGACTCCCGGTCGAAGCTGTTCCGGATGGGGCTCGTCACCAACCTGCTCAACCCCAAGGCCGCTGTCATGTAACTCGCGATCATCCCGCAGTTCATAGATCACGGGCAGGGAAACACGACCGCTCAGGGATTCGTTCTCGGCGGAGTTCAGATCATCGTCAGGATGATCGTCAACTCCCTCATCGTGCTGGGCGCCGGCACAATCTCCGGATTCGTGTCGACGCGACTCACATGGATCCGGCACCCCGCTCGGCGCAGTGGCGGTCACGCTGGCCAGAGAGGTCCCGCAATGCATCTCGCCCCTGAACCGGGCGATCATGCTGCAGGACCTCCGTGAGACGCCGCTCAGATAGACCGTCCTCCGGAAGCTCGACGAGTACGAATGACCCTTTCTGAAGGGATTGAACAGGACTGTTGTTCTGCACAGATTCTGCTAGGTAGAGTGGGATTCCATCCGACGGAACCCGCCGTCGGTGAACAAAGGAGTTCCAGAATGCGCATCGTCTTGGTTCATGGAGGTTGGCAGGGTGGTTGGGCGTGGGACGGCGTTGTCGCTGAGCTCACGAAGGCAGGCCACGAGGTATGGGCCCCAACCTTGCAGGGTCACGGTGACAACGACGACCGTGCAGGTGTCACGCTCTCGACCATGGCGGACAATCTCATCGGCCGGATCGCCGACAAGGGGTGGGACCGGTTCGTCGTAGTCGGCCACAGTGGCGGCGGCCCGCTCATCCAACTCGTAGCTGAGGCGATGCCGGAGCAGGTGGAGCAGGCGATCTTCATCGACGCGTGGGTACTCGCCGACGGCGAGTCGATCAATGCGATCCTCCCCGCCGAGTTGGCGAATTTCGCCCGTGGCACAGCCGCGTCCTCGCCCGACCAGAGCGTGCCGATCCCGCCGCAGCTATTCATGACGGCTTTCTTGCAGGACGGATCGGAGGAGCTTCACGCGCAGGTCGAGCCTCGTCTGGTGCCGTCGCCTGGCGGTTGGCTCGACGAGCCGATCCGTCTTCGGACGGCCGGCACCGGTGACGTGCCGAGCGGCTACATCTTCCTGCAAGAGGATCGGGCTGTGCCGCAGGAGTTGTACCGCGCATCAGCAGACCGGCTCACGAACCCCACGACCGCGAGCTCGCCGGGGAGCCACCAGGCAATGTTGACGCGCCCTGTGGAACTGGCAGCAGCCATCGTCTCCGTCATGTCGTGACGACGTTTCGCTCTTTCGCGACTTCCGCTGGGACCGTCGCTTACGCCGAATGGCTGCCCGGCGGCCCCGCCCGTGCGACGGTGCTGCTCGTTCACGGCGGGGGGTGGGCCCCGATGGCTGGAGTCGAGCGATCGGCGGGCGACCCGGGTGGGCACCCCGTCTCGCCGAAGCCGGATACCGCGCGGTCGTGATGACGTGGCCTGGGTTGTCGGCTGGCGGCGCATGGGACCCCGACACGCGGCTGGATGGGGCGGCGGTCGCCGGCGCGATCGTCGAGCTAATCGCTGCGCTCGGCGGCCCGGTCGTCCTCGTGGTCCACTCCATGTCCGCCGCTTTCGGCTATCGGGTCGCTTTCCACCATCGGGATTCACTGATCGCCCTAGTCGCGCTGGCACCCGCTCCCCCCGGGGACATCCAGCCCGAGCCCGCCGTGCTGGAAGAGGACGCCGATCACATCGTCGTCCAGGGACGCCCGCTCACCTGGAGGCTTCCCCGTCGCGGCTGGTGGCATCCCGGACCAGAGTTCATCGAGGCGAAGCTGGTCGGTGCAAGCGAGCAGTTCCCACCCGGTCACCTGGACGAGCTCCGTTCACAGCTGGCGCCAATCCCAGCCGGGCTCCTCCTCGAGCGGCAGAACGTCCGCGGTGCGCAGGTCCATATCGGCGACAGGGAGTTGGACGGCCTACCGACCCTCGTGATGGTCGGTACCCACGACACCGATCATCCGATCGAGTCGGACCGCGCGACTGCAGACTGGCTCGCCGAGCGAGGCGGCGATGTCAGGTTCGTCGCGTTGACGGCAGCGAACGTGGCTGGCAACGGCCACATGCTGATGCAGGAGTCGAACAGCGATGCGGTACTCACCCTGGTGACGGAGTGGCTCGGTCCAAATGTACGCCCGCGGCGGTGAGGATGGTGCAGCTGATCGCGACCCGGGCTCCGGACATCTGTGATGGCCCGACTACAGCAGGAGCCGTTGCTCAGCAAGTTCCTGCAGCAGGAATCGCCAGAGATGCCCGTCGTTGAATGCGTCACCCAGGTCGGGCAGGTCGGCGAGATCGTCGTCATCGATCGGCATAGGCTCGGCCCCTGCCTGCAGAACGGCGAGGTGCACGCGAGCCAGGCTGTCGACATTGATCGCGCGGATGACGGCCTGCGGGACGCTCTCGCCGACGGCCGTGAGGCCGTGACCGCGCAGGATGCCGACCGGCCGCGTGCCGAAATCGTCCGCCATGGCCGTCGCGCGTGCGTGGTTGCGGATCAGCGCAGACGAGGGGTGCGCGGGGATGCCGCCGCGCGCCATCCGCATAGCGGGGATGTTGAAGGCACCGACAATCGGTAGCAACGTCCGTCCGGTCAGCGAGAACGCGACGACAGCCGGCGGATGCGCGTGGACGACGGATCGAGCCGCAGGATTGCGGCGCAGCAGCTCAAGATGCAGAGACAGCTCGTTCGGCGCCCGGTACCCGCCGGCGAGCTCGAACGATCCCTCAAGGGGCACGGCGAGGATGTCGTCGGCGGTGGTGAACCGCAGCCCCCGCTCCTGCGGTCCGCGGGCTCGGATGAGGACGGTGTCGTCGTCGACCCGCAGGCTGACGTGCCCGAGGATGTCGTCCACGAGCCCCCGGACCGCGAGCACGCGGCAAGCATTGGCGACGAGCATGCGTTCGTCGACGTAGTCGTTCATCATCCACTTCTCCTTCGAGGCGTGATCTCCGATTGCGAATTCCTGGAAAATCTAGCAGAATCAGATTCTGTCTTAAAGAAAACCGGTCTCGACCGACATCATCTTCAAGGCGCGGAATAGGACTCTGACATCAGGAAGCAGCGACCCAATGGCGAGCAAGACGACGATCTTCGAGGACGTGCGGCGCGGCATGATCCCGGCGCACATCTATAACGACGAGGAGATCTTCGAGCAGGAGAAGAGCAAGCTCTTCAGCCGCGCGTGGATTTTCGTCGGACATGAATCCGAGATCCCTCAGCCCGGTGACTACGTGGTGCGGCATGTGCTCGACGACTCGTTTATCGTCGTGCGCGATGAGAGTGGTGAGATTCGGGCGCACTTCAACATGTGCCTGCACCGCGGGATGCAGGTGTGCCGCGCCGAGGTCGGCAACGCCTCCCACTTCCGTTGCCCCTACCACGGGTGGTCATACCGCAACGACGGCCGGATTATGGGCCTCCCGTTCCACGAGGAGGCCTACGGGGGTGAGGCAGGGTTCAACAAGAAGGGTGCACGACTGCTCCCGGCGCCGAACCTGGACACATACAACGGTCTGATCTTCATCAGCATGGACCCGAACGCGCCGACCCTGCGGGAATACATCGGCGACTTCGCGTTCTACCTCGACTACTACACCGGGCAGAGCGCCAAGGGCATCGAGCTGCGTGGCCCGCAGCGGTGGCGCGTCAACGCGAACTGGAAGATCGGCGCCGAGAACTTCGCCGGCGACATGTATCACACGCCCCAGACCCACACCTCGGTCGTCGAGATCGGGTTGTTCCGTGAGCCGAAGGCGGAGAAGCGCAAGGACGGCAACACGTACTGGGCCGGCAACGGCGGCGGCACGACCTACAAGCTCCCGCCGGGCAGCCTCGAGGAGCGGCTGCGCTACGTCGGATATCCCGACGCGATGATCGAGCGGATGAAGGAGCAATGGTCGCCTGAGCAGCTCGATGTGATTGGCCGTGACGGGTTTATGATCTCAGCGGCATCGCTCTTCCCGAACATGAGTTTCGTGCACAACTGGCCGAAGGTGGAGGACGGGGACGACGTGCTGCCCTTCATCTCGATCCGTTCGTGGCAGCCCATTAGCGAGAACGAGACGGAGGTCTACTCCTGGTTCGCGGTCGATGCCGAGGCGCCGGAGGAGTTCAAGGAGCTCTCGTACAAGGCCTACCTTATGTGCTTCGGTAGCACGGGAATGTTCGAGCAGGACGATGTCGAGAACTGGGTCTCGCTGACCACGACTGCCAAGGGTTCGATGGCTCGACGGCTCCTGCTCAACAGTCGGATGGGGACTCTCAAAGACGACACTCCGGTCGTCGCTGCGCTGACGCCTGAACAGTTCGCCGGTCCAGGCGTCGCGCACGTTGGTTACGGCGAGTACAACCAGCGTCATCTGCTCGATCGCTGGGCCGACTACCTCGACACCGATGACGAAGTCGAGGTGCAGGTCGCGAGCATCGGTACAGGCATCACCAACAACGGGGAGGCACCCGCATGATGAACACCGAGACCGGTGTCCAGATATCCGAGCAATCGCCTCTCGGCGCCCACGCCACGCGCGCCGATCGAGTCGGGCGGTCCCTACTGTTCTCCGACGAACTGCATCTCGAGGCGCATCGTTGGTTGATTGAAGAGGCTTACACCCTCGACGAGCAACGGTACGAGCACTGGCTTGAGACGCTTACAGAGGATATTCACTACATCATGCCGGTGCGTCAGACGACGGCTCTCGGGTCTTCCTTCACGACGGCGAGGGGGATGTCGCACTGGGACGAGAATAAGTACTCGCTCAGCCGCCGGGTCGCGCGATTCCTGACTGAACACGCTTGGACGGAGGACCCTCCCTCACGCCTGCGTCACTACGTGACGAACGTGCGCGTGTTCCTGTCCTCGGTCGAGGACGAGCTCATCGTCGACTCCGCCGTCCTGCTGTTCCGCAGCCGGGGAGACGTCAACGAGCCGTCAATCATCTCCGCTCACCGCGAGGACGTATTGCGTCGCGTCGGTGACGACCTGCAGTTGGCACGTCGGGTGATCATGGTGGACGAGTCGGTGCTCCGCACCCAGAACCTGGCGATCTTCCTGTGAGCGGCCTCGACTGGGAGGGTGCCGACGTCGATCGTGATGCCGCGGCGGCTGCGGCGGCGGAGCGCGAGCGTCTTATTGCCCGCACCGTCGGAGAGCCGCTCGTCATCGCCAACGAGTTTTCGGAGATCGAAGTGCGCCGCGTGGAAACTCACAACGGCACGAGGCTACTGATCGACGCCCCGAAAACTGGCCAGTGGATCGCGATCGACCCCATGGAACTCGAGGCCCTGACCTGGCAGACCACGCAGACGTTCTCCGAGATGATCGCGCGGCCTGACCAGCCGATGTTTCCCGAAATGCGACCGCAGTAGAAAAGGAGAGACCGATGGCACGGATCATCGCCGACCGCAGCGCCTGCCAGGGCTACGCCAATTGCGTTGTCGCCGCGGGCGACTACTTCGACCTAGATGACGACGCCCTAGTGATCGTTCTGCGCGAGGACCTGCCCGACAGTGACCGCAAGCGAGTAGAGGAGGCGGCGCGCAGCTGCCCCGTCTCCGCCTTGGTTGTGGAGGACTGACGTGTCGCGGGTCGTCATCGTCGGCGCCTCTGTTGGTGGGCTCAAGACCGCCCAAGCCCTTCGAAGCGAGGGATTCGAGGGCGAGATCGTCCTGATTGACCAGGAACGCCATCCCACCTACGACAAACCTCCGCTCTCGAAGAAGTACCTCACCGGTGAGACGGCGCGACACGAGATCGAGCTTCTCTCCGAGCACGAGACGCGGGGGATCGGAGCCATCTCAATCTTCGGCACGCCCGCGGCATCCCTCAACCTCGAAGGCCAGGTTGTGACGCTCGAGGACGGTACAGCCGTCTCATACGACACACTCGTGATCGCCACCGGGTCACGCGCCCGTCGCTCTCCGTGGGGTGAAGGTGAGCATATTCACTTGCTGCGTACCAGCGGCGATGCCGAGCGCTTGCGGGATGAGCTGGCCACAGCGCGGCACCTTGTGGTCATCGGCGCAGGCTTCATCGGGGGGGAGGCTGCCGCAACGGCGATCACGGCGGGCGTACGGGTCAGCATGGTTGACCCGTTCCCGGCGCCGATGTCGCGGGTGCTCAATGCCGAAGTCGGCCAGATCTTCAGCCGCAAGTATGCCCAGGAGGGCGTCGAGGAGTACTTCGGAAGGACAGTCGAAGGCGTCGAACAGACGGCAGACGGGGTGCGCGTGGTGCTCGATGGCGGCGAGATCATCGAGGCCGATGCAGCTCTCGTCGGTATCGGAGCTGTGGTCAACACAGAGTGGCTCGAGGGTTCCGGCATCGAACTCGACAACGGGGTGACCTGCGACTCTGGGCTGCGGGCCATCGGGCATCCTGAGATCTTTGCCGTCGGCGATATCGCACGTTGGGCGAGTGCGTCGCGCAACGTCTCGCTGCGCCTCGAACATTGGACCAATGCCGTTGATCAGGCTCGCGTCGTCGCACACAACATCGTCCACCCTGATGATTGCGAGGACTACGACACGACCGAGTATGTCTGGAGCGACCAGTACGACTGGAAGATCCAGATCGTCGGGCATACCGGATCTGATCACTGGACGATGGTGGGCGACCCTGCGCAGGACCGCTTCGCCGTCGTGTACGGCGAGAGCCAAGGGCAGGCCGAAGGTGCCGTCATCGTGAACTGGCCGCGTGCCCTCGTCGACGCCCGCCGCTCGGTCGCCTCGCGAGCGAAGGCGGACGAGCTGATACATCGGCTGCGCGCCCTCCTCGAGCCCTCGAGCACGGCTCCGGCGAAGGCGGCCGCCCGATGAGAGCTGACGACACCACCCTCCCCCTCCTGCACGGTCACCGCATCCCGCGAATCGGGGTGGGCACGTGGCCACTCACGGGAGACGAGTGCGCAACGATGGTCGAGAAGGCGGTCGGCTACGGTTACCGCCTGTTCGATACGGCGTACAAGTACGCGAATGAGGAGGCCGTCGGTGCCGGTCTGCGTGCATCGGGCATCCCTCGTGACGAGGTCTTCATCACGAGCAAGTTCAACAAGGAGGACCACAGCGTCGAGGGAGTGCAGCGCGCGTACGACCGATCGCTGAAGACCCTTCGCGTCGACTACCTCGATCTGTTCCTGATCCATTGGCCGGTTCCGGCCCTCGACCGATACGTCGAAGCGTGGAAGGGTCTGGTGAGACTGCTCGAAGAGGGACGAGTGAAGGCGATCGGCGTCTCCAACTTCAAGTCTCACCACCTTCAGCGCGTCGTCGACGCGACCGGTGTCGTCCCCGACGTCGATCAGATCCAGCTCAGCGTCGACATCGCCCGTGTCGAACAGCGCAGCTTCCAGCGCGCTCACGGCATCCTGACCGAGGCGTGGAGCCCGCTCGGACGCGGAGGAGCCCTGCTGTCCGATCCCGCGGTGACCGCGATCGCGTCGAAGTATGACAAGTCGCCCGCACAGGTCCTACTGCGCTGGCACATCGAGGAAGGGATCGTTCCCGTCCCGCGCGCCGGCGATGAGAAGCATCTCGCGCAGAACATCGACGTCTTCGATTTCACGCTCAGCTCGGAGGATATGGCGACGCTGAGTGGGCTGGATCAAGGCGAAGAAGCCGCCCGCGACCCGGACGATCCGGCCAACGGGCACTGAGGCCCACGGCGGCGGGTCGGTCGCTCCCGCAGCCACGCTCATCAGCGGCGTGTTCGCGTGCGCAGCGCATCCATGGGCGCTACGACGACCCGGGCCGGTTCACCCCAACAGTTCGGCGAGGCGGATCGCGGCGTCCTGCAGTGACCGCGCTAGGGACTTGACCTTGCCCGGCGGTAACCGCTGCACGGGCGCGGAGGCGTTGATCGCCAGTCGCAGTCCCGACGAGACGTGGACCGGGACCGCGACGCTCGCCACGCCGTCCTCGCTTTCCTGCCGATTCACGGCATAACCGTCCAGTCGTGTCCGAACCAGTTCGGCGACGAGTTCGTCTCGGGAACGTATGGAGTTCGGTGTGACGATCTCGAGCTGCTCGTCCGGGTACAGCCGGAAGAGCTGCTCGTCGCTCAGCTCGGCAAGCAGCGCCTTGCCGGTCGAGGTGCAATGCGCCGGCAGGGTCTTGCCCAGTCTCGAAACCACGCGCACGGCCACATCGGGCTCGGCAACGGCGAAGAATCGGACATGGTTGCCCTCGAGCGTGCCCAGGTGGCAGGTCTCACCGAGGGCGGCGCTGAGGTCCTCGAGGATCGGCTGCGCCAGTCTCGGGACATCCATCCTGCGCAGCACCGAGAAGGCCACCGTCGTCAGCGCCGGGCCAGGGCCGTAAGCCTTGGTCACCGGGTTCTGCCGCACGAAGCCGCGCCATGCCAGCATCGCGAGAAGTCGGTGCGCGGTCGAGGTCGCCACCCCGAGGAGGGCACCGGCGTCCGTGAGCCGCAGCTCGTGCTCCTCACCCAGCAGCAGGATCAGCTTCAGCGCGTTGTCGACCGACTCGATCGGATACTGGGGTGGATCGCCCGGCGACCCGAGCTGTCGATTCTGCACGGCAGAAAGCTTACTTGCAACGTGGGCGCGCTCCTCCTGCACCGCGCGCTCCGATGCCGACCCGACAGGCGGGAGGATCGTCTCCGCGGTGCCACTGCAGCCCGTGCCACCCCACGCCGCCCGCGTGGCTCCCTGTGACGGCCCCGACGGCCCAGGCGCTCTACGGTCGGAGCAGGACCTTCAGGCTGCTGGACGCGTCGCGGGACTGCTCGAAGGCGGCGGCGGCATCGTCGAAGGCGAACTCGTGGGTCGCCAGCGGCGACAGATCGATCCCCTGGGCGTCGGACGCCTGACGATCGACTCGAGGACGGCCTCGTACTCGCGATGAGCGATGGCGAACGACTGCGGGTGCCACAACTGATAGATGTGTAAGCAGCGTTCCGGGTAGGAGTCCACTACCCGCCCCAACGGGATGTCTGCACGCGCGACGCAGCAGCGGAGGAACGCGTGGTGCGCCACCAGCCAGGCGCCCATGTCACCGACTGCCAGCGCCGCATCCATTAGCGTCCCGTACTCGCGCGAAGCGCCGATCTCGGAGCGCAGCATCCGTCCACCGTCCGGCGCGCGCCTAAGGACTCCAGCTGAAGCCGGACACCGTAGAGCTGGTCGACCTCTTCTACGTCCGGGTGATACACCGTCGCTCGGCGATGGTATCGGCCTCGTTTGAGCCTTTCTTCCCGCAGCAAGCGAAACGCCTCGTGCAAATGACCTCCCCGTCGATCCAGGTCTTTCAACTTTCCATCCTGCGTGAGGCGGCAGTGGCGGTGACACTCCACTGCTCGGAAGAGCACTATTTCGCGCTATTGATCCGGACCCCGATGGTCGGAAGCTGTTCAGTGCCGCGTCATCGGCGCAATACGCTGGGAGACGGGGCTTCCTCTGCCCCGGGAGGACACCATGCAACCAGATAACCTCACGGTCACGGCTCGGGTGGCGCGCACAGCCGTCCCCGGGCGGCTGGACGATCTCACCGAGTGGGCGCATGGTTTCACCGGCCGGGCCCAGTCGTTCCCCGGCTACCGGGAGTCGAAGGTCCGAGTCTCGGAACGGCACCGGCGCCAGGTTGTCGTCGAGATCACGTTCGCTTCCCCCCATGACCTCATCCGGTGGGAGGACAGTAAGGAGCGGCAGGCGCACCTGCAACAGGCCGTGCCGCTCACGATCGGGCAGGCCCGTCCACTGACTCCGGACGCCCTCACCGGTGCAATCCCGACGGCCGGTCCCGCGCGCCCGCGGTGGTGGACGGCGATTTTAGTGTGGATCGCGCTGGTACCGCCTGCCATGTTCAACGCCTACTTCATCGCTCCGCTCCTGACCGGCCTGCCGCCGTACCTCCAGATCCTATGTACGACGCCACTGACCGTCGCGTGCGTCATCTGGGTGATGTTGCCTCTATTGCACGCGCTCGAGGAGAGCATCCGCCACTGGCTCGCGTGGCGGCGCGGGCGCTGAGCGTCTGCCCCATTAGGCGCTGTCGCGGCGGGCAAAGCCCTCTCCGCTCCCTCTTGTCAATCTTGCCTACCTTGGTGAGGGGCATGTCGTCGACGGCGATCAGCCGCTCGGGGTGCTTATGCTTAGCCACCCCGGCGGACTCCATGGCGGCGCGGATCCGTTCGAGCCCGAGCGGGCCGCCCTCCTTGAGACTCACGTAGACGCATACCCGCTCGCTGAACACGGGGTCGAGCATCGCGACGGCGGCCGCTAGATCGAAGCTGTCATAGCGGTAGACGAGGTCCTCCACCTCTTCGCACGAAATCTTCTCGCTGCCTCGGTTGATCATGTCGAGATGTAGCCATCCTCGGTGAAGGACCGCGCGTTCGTCTCAGGTGCGCGGTAGCATCCGCGCGGGGTGTAGCGGATCGGTTTCCTGCTCGAGCATAGATCGACGGCTCATCAGATGCCTCCAGAGTTCTTTTCGTCGGTTATGTCGGTGTGGTGATCAGCGGCGGCGCTGGCGCTTGCCGCCCCAGAACGCGCGGACTGCCATGGTGATCGCTTCGTCTTTGGTGAGGCGATCACCACGGGCCGCGGCTTCGTCGCGTGCCTGGTTGATGTACTCGAAGACGTCCGGAGGTAGTCGGAAGGTCGCGGGGTGTTTTTCGATGCGCTGGACATTGTACGGGCCGCGCTTCTTGCCGGTGCGGGGCGACGTGTCACACCCCAATCAGGGCGGCTTCGACGTCGTCATCGGCAACCCACCCTACGTCAACCGGCGCGAGCTCAGCTACCGCATCACCGGCTTCGAGACAGACAACGTCGACGACATCTACGCCTCCTGCTGCGAGCGCTCGGCGCAGATCACGCGCCCGGATGGCCGGCTCAGCCTGATCGTTCCCATCCGCAGCCAGTTCGCCGATCGCGACGAGTCACTGCGGAAGTTCTACGAGCGGCGGTTCGATGCGATCTGGGTGAGCACCTTCCAGGAACGCCCGGCTGCCCTGTTCCAGGTGAAGGTGCGCAGCACGATCATCACCGCCGCCGGGTATGGCAGCGTCTCCGAGCTGCACACGACGCTCACCCACAGCTGGATCGAGGCGTTCCGTCCGCATCTGATGGCGACACTGCGGTATTCGCTTCGGCCCGCCGGCTCGCGGACCCCGAACTGGATGCGCGCCAGCAGCGACGCGATGTTCGAGCTGATCGACACGCTGCTTGCGAAGGGCACGATCTCCTCGACGCCGCTTGTCCGTGTGAGCGACTACTCCGTCGGTTTCAAGAAGACCGCCACGTACTTCCTGAGCACGTACACGGTGCCGCCGGTCACCTACGACAAGACCACGCACGCCACGGTGCCCCTCAACGAGGGGAAGCTGTTCGTTCAGAACCGGAAGGACCAGCTCGCGGCCAGCGCGATCGCGGCGTCGCGGCTGGCGTTCCTGTGGTGGACGTTCACGGGCGACTGCTTCAACGTCACCAAGGGCACGATGTCGCAGATCCCATTCTCCCCGCACGCTTACGGGCAGGACACGTTCGATGCTCTGGTGGAGCTCGGCGAGAGGATCGAGGAGGCGCTGCCGGCCGTGCGCTCCTGGGATCTCAACTCCGGGAAGTACGTGGGCGGGTACGCGATCCCCGAACTGCGTCATCTCACCGGTCAGGCCGACGAGATCATGCTGGAGGCGATCGGCCGCATCGATCTGCTGCCGGAGATCCAGTACGCCCACGCCCGGATGTACAAGAGCACCGGGATTTCCGCGACGACACTGCGAAAGTTGCCGTTCGAGGTCGAGGTGTGACGCGCGACATCCGCACGGGTCCTTTGCCCTCGAGCGACTGCGATCGTTCGTCCGGGTCAGGATCCTCTGAGTGATGGATATGACAGGTAGGCGCTACCGGATGAGTTGACCCATCTCCCAGTCGCCGAGAGGGATCGTCCGACAAGTTCTGTCAGCGGTCCAAGCGGGACGGTGGCGGTCAGGTTGATCATCGCCGCACAGCATAGAACGCGTTCTCGAACTCGATGGGCGGGACGACACACCGACAGCGGTGGGGTGCCTACCCTTCTCAGGCGGAGTCACGGAGCGAGGTGACAAGCTCCGCGGGGAGGGCAAAGACCTTCTCGAGCAACGGGAGAAGGTCCCGGACTGCCTCGAGGTGCTGCTCTTCGGTCAGATCGTCGATCGCCGGAGGCTCGTCGCCAGTCCAGCCGATCGCTTCCGCCACGATCGTCAGGGACCAGGAGTCCCACCTGAGCCGCCCCTCGGATCGCAGCTGCTCCCGGAACTGACCGAGCACGCCCACGGGCTGAAACGCATTGCGATCGCGCGCGAGCTCGTCGCGAACGTACAACATCGCCGTTTCGAAACCGAGCAGGAACGTGTGCACTCGCTCGAACGTGACGGGCTGCCCGATATACATTCCGGATCGCTTCACGAATGCCTCGGCGATCGAGTAGACCGGCAACTCGGCCGGCCCGTTAGTTTCACTCATCTCGACTTCCCTGCCAGCAGCTCAGGAGACGGTCATTACCCGCGGCGCCGTTTGCGGCCCCAGTAGGCGCGAAGCGCAACGGTGACGATCTCGTCCTTGGTGAGGCGGTCGCCGCGGCTGGCTGCATCCTGCTTGGCCCAGTCCATCAGTTCAAGC
The DNA here is from genome assembly GCF_019056515.1 of Microbacterium paraoxydans. NCBI lineage: Bacteria > Bacillati > Actinomycetota > Actinomycetes > Micrococcales > Microbacteriaceae > Microbacterium > Microbacterium paraoxydans. Next base: position 132,697 of record NZ_CP064874.1, on the reverse strand, counting down.
GCGTCGTCGGGGAGACGGATCGAGACGGGCTTCTTCTGGACGTAGACGACGTTGTAGGGCCCCCGCTTCTTCTTCGCCGGCGGTGGCGTCTCCGCCTCGGCCGACTCAGGAGGCGTCGCGCTCGCCGCTGCCGGCTTCTGGCTTGCGCGAGGTGCGCGTGCGGGTGCTTCGGACGTCGCTGCCTGGTCGACGTCGCTGGTGACTTCCTCAGCGGGGGGCGCGGCCTTGCGTGCGCGGGGCTTCGCTGCAGCTGTGGGCTTCTTCGGGGCGGCCATGGTCACTGACCACCTCCTCGGTTTCCACGGCGGCGAGCGCGGCGCTCCTCGATGCGCCGCTTCTCTTCCATGCTGATGAGCTCCGCCGGCGACAGCGAGCGGGGGCGGCGAGTGCGGCCGCGCTCGGCCTGCCTCTGGTACTCGGTCGTCTTGGCCGTGCTGACGACGTTGAGGGTGACGCCGGTGATGGTGTCGCGGCTGGTGTCGAGGTTCACGTATCGGTTCTTCGACTCTTCGCGGAACCAGCCGAGGGCGTCGCCGCCGTTCTCGTGGATGCGCTTGAGCATCGTCGAGGCGTTGTACGAGTTGACCTCCATCACGCGGCCGTTGGAGAAGGTCAGGTGGGCGGTGATCTGCTTCTGCTTGTCGTGGGACTGGCCCTTGGCGGCGTTGCGGACCTGCTTGATCAGTTCGGCGTTCGCCTGCTCGCGGCCCTTCGCGGTGCGGCCCTTGGGGATGCGCATCTCGATGTACCGGTCGCCCCCGGTGGCGTATGCCACGTCGACGCGCAGCCGACCACCCTGGCGACCCTCAACGTAGGTGCCGCTGAGGTCTTCGGGGATGACGGGCTTGGCGCCGGCCTTGCCTCGCACGGGGGCGATCGAGCCGTCCTTGCGCCGGCGCCGCGGCGGGACGTGGGTGAGGCGTCCGGTGTCAGCGAGCTCCTGGAGCGCCTGGCGGTAGAGGGCGCCGCTGGTTTCGCCGTTGAGGATCTTGCGGACCATTCGAGGCGAGCGGTGCAGCTCCTCGGCGATCTCGGCCGTGCTGATGCCCTTGCGCCGCAGATCGCGGATGAGGTCTTGGGCGGTGCGCTGCTGGTCAGCCATCAGCCCTTCTCCTCTGCCTGCTCGAGCGCCTTGGCGATGCCGGCCCGCTCGGCACGTGCTTTCAGCGCGTCACGCTGCCGCAGCGTCTCCGGCGTGATGAAGGATCCGTTGAGGTAGCCCTGCAGGCGCAGGCGCCCGGTCTTGCCGTCGTCGCCGCCGCCGATGAACCGGTCCGGCAGGGACCACGCCGGCAGCTTGGTCGTGTAGATCGCATCACCCTGGATGCCGATGAGCGTCGAGGGGTCGACCGTGAGAGCACCGGAGGTGTAGCCGCCGAGGGAGCTGGGGCCGTGGAGGACGCGAGCGCGTGCGCGACCCCAGACCTGGGCGGCGAGCTCCGGGTGGTAGAAGCTTCGGGTGCGGTCGTTCGGGCGCGACGGGATGCGATAGATCCAGAGGTTGCCCTGTCGCAGCATCTTGGCCCTGTACTCGGGCGGGACGTCATCGGGCGACGCGGCGACGCGGGTCTCGTCGCGGCCCGCGGCGGCGAATGCACCGATCGAGTGCAGCATGATGTTCCGCAGCGCGGCGAGCACAGCGCGGCGCAGGTCCGGGTGCATCTCGTCCTGCAGCTGGACTCGCTCGCGGGCGCGCGTCATGCGCTCGGTGAAGGTGTCTAGAGGCTTGGCCTTGCGGAACACCACGGCCTCGTGAGGGCGGATCTCCCACCCGTGCTTGAGGGCGACGTGGATCTCGCTGCCGTCGGCCCAGGTGTCGTGCACCGCTCCGGGCCGGTTCGGATAGAACCAGCCTTCGCGAACGTCCAGGTGCTTCACACCGAGCAGGCCAACGTGGTTCCAGCCCTGAGGGACGCGGAACCGCACGTGGAAGCGGGCGCGCGCGTAGGGGTCTTGCTCGAGCAGCTCGTACGCGGCGGCCTGGTTCAGCCGGATCGCGGGGCCGATACCGAGCTCGCGCCCGACGCCGGCGAACATGAACCGGCCGTCGACGTAGGCGAACTCGCTGATCTTCTTCGTCTTGGCCGGGTCGATCAGCGGGACGCAGTCCTCGTGCTTGGCGAACGACTCCCCCGCGACCAGGTGGTCGTAGTGGTGCAGGCCCGAGGTGAAGTGGATCTCCTGGGCGATGTCGTCTTCGACCGGCACGGGGTTGATGTTCTTCGGCAGCGACAGCGCCCACAGGTTCGTTCCGGTGGCGGCAGGGCTGTTGAACAGGCGCGCGTTCTCGTCGGCGTGGCGAATGATCGACGCGGTGACGTTCCAGGCCAGACGAGCCTGGGCAGGGGTCAGCGGCCCGTCGCCGAACCACTCCTCCGCGGTGCGGACTTCGATCTTGAAGCCGGTGACCGCGTGCTCGAACCGACCGGTGGGCGGGCCGTTGTTGACCCAGTGGGCTCCGGGCTTCCAGTTCGGGGTCTGGACGTACAGCCAGTGCCGCACGCCAGGCGCAGGCTCGGGGCGCTTCCCGGTCAGCATGATGCGGTTAGCGCCGTACGAGGCAGCCGTGTCGAGCAGGTCCGTCAGGTTGGGGTTCTTGCGGCGCTCGCCGATGACGGGGCGAACGGGCGTGCCGGCGTCGGTGACGCCTTGCCCGGTGGTCTGGTCGACCCAGATCGTGGGCACGTCCTTCGGCGTCCACGGCTTGGGTCGGTAGTTCAGCTCGTCCATCTCACCCCCTCATTCGTCAGGTTATATTAGTCAAGAGTGCTTGAAAATTGCAATCAGATTTCGCAGTCGACGGGCGCTCCATGAAGGTCTGGCGGGGTCGCTAGGACGCGAGGCGGCCGCCGTAAGAGCGCCCGCGTCCGTGGTAGGACTTCTGCGCCTTCCGCAGCCCTTCCTCGGTCATCCCCAGCAGGAGGGCGATCTCTCGCTGGGTCAGCTCGGCCGCGCGCGCCTCGTCGACGACTTTGCCGCGGCGTTCGCGCAGCTCGTCCGCTTGCGCGAGCTGCTGGCCGATGCGACGGAGCTCCTCACGGATGGCGTCCGCGTCCTTGTTAGCCATGCGCCCCAGCATCCCCAACCAAGTTGGGTCTGGTTGCCGCGGCGCGCCGTAACCGCGAAAGTGGTTATATTCATCCAGCTGAGAGGAGCGCTGATGACCGGACGGCACCTCACCACGGCGGACGTCGCCGAGAAGCTCGGCGTGTCCGTCGTCGCGGTCTACAAGATGCGCTCCATCAGCAACAAGCTGCGCAGAGCCGGCCAGGAGGGTCCTCTGCTCCCCGAGCCGGTTGCCATAGAAGGCAACTCCCCGCTCTACGACGAGGCCGCGATCGACGCATTCGCGCAGGAGCGCGCGCGCAGGGCGCCCTCGCAGCGCGGCCGCCGGCCGCGACTGATGCCGGGACTGGCGCGCGATGCGGCTTTCGCGGAGCGGTTGCGGGCGGCGATCGCGGACGGGGCGGGGGCGCCCGAGGTTCCCACGCAGGCGGCTCTGATCGACCTGCTCGGCTTGAACGTCGTCACGTTCGGTGAGCGGATGCGAGGGCGCACCCGCTGGACCGACGCCGAGCTCGAGGTGATCAGGCGCACCCTCGGTGTCGACACGACGGATGCGAACGAGGTCGTAGACCGCGCTCGCGCGGCCAAGCGTCAGGCGCGCGCGGCGAGATCCCACGCGGGTTCGTAGCGGCTTCACGACATGCTCCCGCTCTCGTCGCTGGCTTGCTGGGCAGCGCAGGTTGAGAGCGTGTCCACGAGCGCACCGCGGTCGGCTTCGTCGACCGCGAGGTGCCAGGTGTCGACGATCTCCGTGTAGCGGGCGACGTAGGTGCACACGTAGTCGGCGTTCGATGGCAGCCACAGGGCTGGCCCGTGGTCGTTCTTGGCCGCATTCGTGTTGCCATCGACGGCGACGATGTTGTCGAACGAGTTGGCGAACTGAATGCGCTGCTGCTCGGTCCACGCCCACGCGCCCCCGGCGTGCGCCGCCGAAAGGCTGACGATGTGGTCGATCTGGACGCCGGAGCTTCCCGGGGCTCCAGGGGCGGCGATCCGGTCGTGCTCGAACTCAATGCGTGTGCCCGTGTACGGATCGGGGTCGAGCACGCCGGAGAGCACCGTGCAACCGTCACGGACGACGTCCTGCAGCTGGACGGCGAGGAGATCGTCTCGCTGATCGCAGCCGTTTCCCTCGATGTCGATCCAGCGCTCGCCGAACGTGGCGCGGCGATACTCGGGAATCTCCTCGGTGGGATCGATCAGCGGCAGCTCCTGCGCGACTGCGGCGAGCGCGGTGTAGTCGTAGGTCGGGTCCGGGGCGGGTGCCTGCGGGCGCGTCCATGTGTCGATCCAGGAGGTGATGCCCAGCTGGTGGGCGCCGAAGCCGAGCGCGAGAGCTGCGACCGCGGCGAGGGCTGTGCTGGCGCGGCGGGTGCGTCGGTTCATCTGCGCTCCTTTGCCTGTGCGGTGTCGGCTTGGTCGAGCAGCAGTATGGTTCGGGCGATCTGGGTGCGTGCCTCGTCGATGACCTCGAGGGTTTCGTCGTCGGCGTCGAGCTCTGAGAGTGCGTGGCTCTGGCGGCGGAGCTGGTCGCCGAGGTGGAACATGCCGGCACTGAGGAGGACCTCGGCGAGCGCGGCCGCGCGGGCGCCTTGGTGGTCGGCGCTGACGGCGAGGTCGTCGATGATCTCGATGAGGGTTGCGCGGGATCCCATCGTTGGGTCTTCTCCTGGAGTGAGCTCGCGGAGCGCTTCACGGTTGAGCAGCGTCTGGAAGAGCCTGTGCATCCGTTGGGTGAGGGGGCGGCCGTCGCGGCGGGTGCAGTTGAGCGCGAACTCGCGGAAGCTCCATCGGACGGTGACGGGTGTGCCGGTCTGGATGGTCATGGCTTCCTGGAGGCGCACGGCGATGTCGGTCATCAGTGCTCCTCGGTTCGGCCCAGGTGGGGGATCTGCTTGAGGTGGGCGCCGCGGCCGTTGCCGAGCTGGGGGGAGATCGCGCAGCTGGGCAGGTGCAGTCTCGCGTTCGGCCCGTGGCCTGCTGCCGCGTGGGGTGTGGGCTGCCGCGTTGGCCGGGTGTGCCGGGCGCCTCGCTGAGTCAGCGGGAGGGGGTTGAAGCGCAGCGACAGGGCCCAGCGATGGCCGCCGAGCGCGCGGACGACCCGCAGCCACTCTCCCTCTTTGGTGGAGTCGATGGTGAAGGTGTTCGGCTGGTCAGACATCTGCGGCTTCTTTCGGTGCGAAGGGGCTGTTCTTGGCGTCGCGGAGCATCTGCCGGGTGATCGGCTCGGTCTCCTCGAGCGAGGCGAGCGAGAAGTAGTGGCGGCGGGCGCGGGCCGCTTCGGTGCAGGTGAGCAGCTGGCGGTTGCCGTGGTTCGGGCATCCTCCCTTGCTGCGGCATCCGGCCAGGTAGCCGGCGGTGGTGCCGTGCAGGGCGGCTTCGAGGATGTCGAGCGTCTTGCTCATCAGGCGGCCTGCCGGAGTCCGAGGTCGTCACGGTCGCGGTCGATGGTGCGGACGTCGACGCCGAGCAGGTCGCTGAGCTGGGTGAGGCTGAGTCCGCGTTCGGTCCCGCGTCGGGTGGCTTCGAGGCGCTCGTCTCGGGTGAGGCGGACGTTCTGGCCGGCGAGAGCGAGCTCGATCGCGATCTCGTCGAGCAGGGGTTCCTGCCCGGCTGTGGGCGGTGCCGGGTCGGTGTCGATGTCGTCCCAGGCCAGCGGCGGCAGCCAGCCGTGCCGGCGTGCGACCGTGAGTGCGTAGGAGCGGCCGACCCGCTGCGCTCGGGTGTGGGTGGGGGGCTGCTGGTCCCAGAGCTCGTCGTAGAGCGCGGCGATGTCGTCGTGGACACGGATGTCCACGTAGGCGCCTTCGAGTGCCTTGTTGACCTTCCAGCGCGGGTAGCCGAGTCGGCGTGCGATCTCGTGGTGGTTCCATCCGATCGCGGCCAGAGCCTGGAGGCGCCGGCGGGTGCCGCGGCCGTTGACTCGGCCCTGCGCGGCGAGAGTGCTGCTGTCGGGGGTGACTGCGAGGAGTTTGCGGGCGGTGGCGCCGGTGACGAACCGTGCCGTCTCGCTGTTGAGCAGGCGACGGACCGTGGCGCCGCCGACGCCGGCGCTGATGGCGATCCGTTCGGGGATCATCCCGGTGTCGACCAGTGCCTGCAGGTGCTGCCGGATCGGCTCGATGGGTTGGTGCGCGTCCTGGTATCGCCCGTAGGCCAGGAGACGGTAGCGGTCGCGGCGGCGGCGCGCGTTGCCGTCCATGCAGGCGCGGCACCCGCAGAGGTGGACGACGTAGCAGGTGGAGGTCAGCCCGTGCTTGTGGTCCGGCGGGCAGGTGTGGGTCCGCATCTTCTCCTCCTCACAGATGGTTATATTCCCGAATATAACCCGTTCCCGAGGGTTTGGAACCCCCTCACTGCTAAGGGGTGGCCCCAGAGGCTCGAAGTCGACAATCTGAACGAGCTACAACGTTTGTTGCGGTTTCTCGCTACACTGTGCGCATGGCAGGATCAACTTTCGCTCGTCTGGGCGAGCTCGCGTCACAGCGTTGGGGCCTGGTGACCACCGCCCAGGCGCTCGAGGCTGGCGTGGCGCGCCCGACCCTGACGCGCCTCGCCAACAGCGGCGCGCTCATCCGCGTCGCGCGCGGCGTCTACCGCCTCGCCGGCGCGCCAGAGCACGAGCAGGAGGCGATCCTCGCGACCTGGCTCGCCCTCGGCGGCGCCGACCGTCCCCGCACAGACACCGGCGTCCCGCCCGTCGTCGCCGCAGGCCAGACGGCCGCGCAGCTGCATGGCATCGGCGACTGGTTCCCCGGGCCACTCGAGTTCGTCGTTCCCACCCGCCGCGGTACCCGCCTGGACGGGGTGCGGCTCCGCACCCGCGAGCTCGCGCCCACCGAGGTGGTCTCCGTCGACGGGATGCCGACCATGAGCGTCGAGCGCACGATCGCCGACCTGATCGAGCAGTGGGTCGACCGCTCCCTCGTCGCCGATGCGCTCGCCGACGCCGCGGACGCGGGAAAGCTGCTCTCCCCCGCCCGCCTGACCGAGTATCTGGAGCCGCTGGCCAAGCCCAACAAGTACCCCTCGGGTGCCGCGCTCGCGGCTGATCTGCTCGCTCTTGCGGGCGTCGACGCGGTGGTGCCGGCCGATGCCTGAGCCCGACGGCTACAAAGACTGGACGGGGCTTGCGCAGGCGATCAAGGCGGCCGCGACGAAGGCAGCCGGTGACGGCGCGAGCGCGCTGGATGTGAATGCGCAGATCGTGCAGGCACAGCACGATCGTTTCCTCAGCCGGGTCTTTGCGGAGGGGGAAGAGTCCGAGTGGCTGCTCAAGGGCGGCACGGCGATGCTCGCCCGGGTGCCGAAGTCACGGTCGACGAAAGACCTGGATCTGGCCTCGACCGGCGCCGCCGATCTGGATGCCGCGCAGCAGGCGCTCGAGCAGGCAGCCGCGCGTGATCTCGGCGACCATGTGCGGTTCCAGCTCACCCGTGCCCGTGCGACCGGGCGAGGAGAGAACCAGCCGGGTGTCGCGACCCGGCGCCTGGTGTTCACATGTCTGGACGCGAACACCGGCCGGAGGATCTCCGACATCCCCATCGACGTGGTCGTCGGCCCTCCCCCGGTCGGCCGCGTCGAGACGATCGAGCCGTCGACGCGGCTGCAGCTGGGGCGGCCGGTCCCGTCGCACCCCTACCGGCTGTTCCCGATCTCCGATCAGGTCGCGGAGAAGGTCACTGCGACGATGAGCACCTACAACGGCCGCCCCAGCAGCCGCGCGAAAGACCTGGTGGACATCGTCACCATTGCACGCACGCAGCGCGTCGACCTGCGCGAGCTGCAGATGGCCATCGACGCGAAGCGTGCACTGTCAAAGCTCGACTCGTTCACTACGTTCACGGTCCCGGACGGTTGGGACGGTCCCTACCGGGTGCTCGCGGCCGGCACGCCCTCAGCCGGCGGGATCACCGATCTGGGTGAGGCCGTGGCTCTCGCGCGTCAGCTGATCGATCCCGCGCTCGCCGACGCGCCCGTGCAACCGGGGACGGTCTGGGTCCCTGGCTCAGGCTGGACACAGAACCCTCCGCCGCCGGAGCCGGGCGGCAGCGGATCCCCTTCGGGGGAGGTCCACGTGCGCGCGCACGTGCGCTCCGGTTATCCCGTCACGGAGCACTGGCGCGCAGCGCGCGGCTCAGCCCAGGAGTGACCGCGTCAGTGCGCCGCGTCGTACGCCTCGAGGATGGACGCGGGAACCCTGCCGCGATCGCTGACCTGGTGTCCGTTCTGACTGGCCCATTCACGCACCGTGTTGAGATCGGCCCGTCCGCCCCGCGACGTCCTCGCCGGACGCCGGGTGGCTGCGCCGATGCGGCGCGCGCTCTTGGCCCAGGCCTCGAACTCGAGATCGATCTCGAGTTGCTTTCCGTCGATCGCGAAGGTCGCGGGATCGAGCCGCTCGCCAGGTCGCGCACACCACCGCGAAGGGCGGCGTCATCGCGATGACGAAGTCGCTCGCTGCGGAGGGCGCCCGCTACGGCGTCCGCGCGAACTCGATCTCGCCTGGCTTCGTCAGCACCCCGGCGACGGACAAGGCGGTGGATGCGGAGGGCAAGGCCTGGCAGGTCGGCAACGCGCTCATTCAACGCCCCGGCACGGGCGAGGACATCGCGTACATGCCGCTCTACCTGGCCTCCGACGAGTCCTCTTGGGTGACCGGACAGAACTACAGCGTCGACGGCGGCGCGACCGCCGGGTGGCGGAACGACAGCGAGACGGACCGACTGGCCGCGAAGAACGGCTGACACGCGGGTCGCGGCGCGACCGGTGACGGACGTGAGGCACGGTGTCAGCTGACACCGTGCCTCCCGTCCGTCGTGGCCACCTCGTCTAAATCGCGAGGTACCCGCCGTCGACGGCGAACTGCGCGCCGGTCGCGAAGGCGGCCGCGTCGGAACCGAGCCACGCGACCATCTCGGCGATGTCGTGCGGCGTGCCGAGTCGGCCGATCGGGTGCTTCGTCAGCAGCGCGTCCTTGAAGCCGGGGTAGGTCTCCTCCAGCGCGTCTATCATTGGCGTCTGGATCACCCCGGGCAGCACTGCGTTCACGCGGATGCCTTTGTCGGAGTACTCCACCGCGGCGGCTCGGGTGAGGCCGATGACGCCGTGCTTCGACGTGACGTAGGCGGACTGGTGGGCGATGGCGACCTGCCCGAGGGACGAGGCGGTGTTGATGATGGATCCGCCGCCCTGCGCCAGCATCTGCGGGATCTCGGCCTGCACGCCGGTTCAATATTCCGCACAGAGGAAGTTGGCCCCACGGCGTTACTGCAGTCAATCGTTCTGTTGCGCAAGCCCCCGCAGGTAAGCACGTGCGTCGTCGAGGCTGACGACATCGCCGTACTTCGCGTCGATGTCAAAGAGGCTGGCCAGGTGCGGAAGGGCTGCCCGGTCGCCGACTGCCTCTTCGACGACGATGGTGTGGAAGCCGTAGGAGCAGGCGTCAACCGCCGAGGCGCGCACGCACCCACTGGTGGTGCAGCCGACGATGATGATGGTGTCGACACCCCGTGAGATCAAGCGTGCGGCGAGATCAGTTCCGAAGAAGCAGGATGCGTACTTCTTCACCAGGGTCATCTCGTGGGGCAGCTGGCCCAGCCTGCTGTCGACCTCCACCCATTCGCTGCCCTCCACCAACAGGTGGTTGGACGGGATCTTCTTGATCCAGAGCCCCGCCTCCTGCAATTCGGTGTCGTACGCGACCGTCGAGAAGAAGATGGGGATCTCGAGTTCACGGGCGGGGACGAGTAAGGCATTGGTGGCGGCCAGCTGTGACTCCAGTTCGCCTGACAGGGGCGAACGGCTGTCCGTGAATCCGGTGATCAAGTCGACGATCAGCAGCGCCGGCTTCTCGCCGTAGCCGATCCGGCCGCCCAATCCCTTGGCCTTGAACTCGTCGCGCAGCCGTGCGTACTCATCGATCAGCTCCGTATTCGTCACGAATCGGCTCTCCTGTTCCCCGTCGACTGATAGTGCGCCGCGATGGCATCGCTCGTCGTCACCCAGACACCATCGTGAGACGTGATGTGCTCGAGGGCCCGATCAAGGTAGCGGTGGCGGAACGGCTGGCCGACGATGAACGGGTGCAACGGCAGCGACATGACGCGACCCGAGTGCTCGGAGTCTGAATAGAGCTGATCGAACTGGTCGATCACCGCTTCCAGGAACTGCGGGCCGGTATAGCTCTTACTCACGAACATCGTCACATCGTTGAGTTCTATCGTGTAGGGAACGCTGAACATCCCGTCGACGTTCAGCGGATACGGCTGATCGTCGTTCGTCCAGTCCAGGACGTAGTCATACCCCAGCTCCCGAAGGATCCGCGGCGTCTCGAACGTCTCTGTGAGCGCCGGGCCAAGCCAGCCCCGCGGCCGTACTCCGGTGGCGGAGGCGATTGTATCCGTCACGTCTTGAAGGTAGGCGCGCTCCGTGTCAGCACCCATTCCAGCTTGGAAGGTGGAATTGTCGCGGCCATGCGCGAGCCACGCCCAGCCGCGTTGCCGGCCTGCCTCGAGAATCTGGGGGTAGTGCCGACAAACGTCGGAGTTGAGAAGCACACTTGCGGGCACTCCATGTCGGTCGAGGCTCTCGATCATCCGCCACAGGCCTACCCGCGGACCGTAATCGCGCCAGCCGTAATTGAGTGGATCCGGCTGCAGCATCGCGGTACCGCCGAAGATGCTCGTGGAGGGCTTGTCGATCTGATAGTGCTCGATGTTCAGCCCGACATAGAACGCCACTCGGGCCCCATTCGGCCACGAAATCGTCGGTCGCTCCGTGATCGGGCTGTAATCGAAGCGGAAAGTGTCAAGGCGGGTGAGACAGATTCCGTCAGGCGGTCTGTATGAGGGCCTCCTGTGAGGGCTGGTTGATCCAGGCGGCCTCGGGCAGCTTGGGCGCCTGGGGTCGGCGGTGGCCGAAGCGCTCGGGACGGGCGGCGTAGGCCGCGTCCAGGGTGGCCTGGCGCTGGGCGCGGACCTGCCCGGCGGTGCCGAAGTGGACGCTGGCGGGGGTGTGCAGCCCGATCCCGCAGTGGCGGTGCTCGTGGTTGTAGTAGGCGAAGAACTGCTCGGCGAACGCGCCGGCGTCGGCCAGGGACCCGAAGCGCTCGGGGAAGACCGGGGCGTACTTCAGCGTCTTGAACGCCGCCTCGCTGTAAGGGTTGTCGTTCGACACGTGCGGGCGGGAGTGCGACCTGGCCACCCCGAGGTCGACGAGCAGCTGAGCGACCGGTTTGGAGGTCATCGAGGTCCCGCGGTCGGCGTGGATCGCCTCCGGCACGCCATGGATGCCCATGGCGTGCTCGAGCAGGTTCTTGGCGATCTCGGCGTCCTCGCGGGCCGCGATGGTCCAGCCCACGACGAACCTGGAGAAGATGTCGAGCACGACGTACAGGTCGTAGTACACGCCCCGCTCCGGCCCCTTGAGCTTTGTGATGTCCCAACTCCACACCTGCCCCGGCGCCGTCGCGACGAGCTCGGGCCGGGTCCGGGGCGGGTGGCTCGCCTGCCGGCGCCGTTCCCCGGCCATGTCGTGCTCGCGCAGGATCCGGTGCATCGTGGACATCGAGCACAGGTAGGTGCCCTCGTCCAGCAGCGTGGCCCAGACCTGGGCGACCGACTTGTCCGCGAACCGCTGGCTGGTCAACACGGCCAGCACGTGGGCCCGCTCGGCGGCGGACAGCTTGTTCGCCGGTGCCGGCCGCGGTGTCCGTGGACGTGGCGGTGGCGGGTTCTTGGCCCGGTAGTGACTGGCGCGGGAGCGACCCAGCAGCGCGCACGCAGCCGCGGTGCCGACGTGCTCGGCCAGCCCGTCGACGGCCGGGTTGATCACCGCGGCGACCGCGGCGGCTTGTCCGCGCTCTCGGAGAGCGTCTCCAAGAGCGCGTGTGCTTTTCCCATCAGGTCCAGCGCCGCCCTGGTCTTGGCCAGCTCGGCCTCGGCCTTCTCCGCCCGGGCCCGTAGCGCCTGCAGCTCCCGCTCGCGCCGGTCCCGCGGCTTGCTGCCCAGCCCGGACAGCGAGCCGGCGGCCGCGGCCTTGCGCCACTCGATGATGTGGGAGGTGTACAGGCCCTCCCGGCGCAGGATCTCCCCACGCCCAGAGCGGTCCGCGGCGTCGTACTCGGCCAGGATCGCCGCTTTGAACTCGGCGGTGAACGTCCGCCTCTTGGGCCGGTCAGCACGAGGAGCCATAGCCCCATCATCGGTGCCGACGTCAGCAACCGTCATCGTCATCTCAGTATTGGTCCGTTCTCGCCCCGTGCAGTGCGAAGGTCAGCAGTGCTGGTGTCTCACCCCATCCTGACGCACAGGGGGCCGGCCACTGCAGTATTCAAACACCCGCTTCCGCGCCGACCAGGTCGAACTCGACATTGATTTCGACGCCTTCCCCAAGCGCTGACGACTCGACGGGAAAAATTAGTTCCGCAAGTTAACTCTTTTTTGGAACCTTGTTCACTTTGGCGGCATAGCTTTCCCGCATGAACAAAAAAATGAACCTACGGGTACTGACACTGAACATTTGGCTCGCCCCCCGCGATCAGCAAAAGCGCGACGCGCTCCTACTTAAAGGCCTCGAAGAGCACGACGCCGACATTGTCTTCCTGCAGGAAGTCGTCCGCACCCCGGAGCGCGATGCCTTCCAGCTCGTAAAGGAAAACTCGAGCCTCCACTGGCACCACGCATCCGACTTCGCTCGCCACGCATCCGACTTCGCTGACTTCGAGTGGCCCGCCTGGGGAACCGCCGTTGGTACGCGCTGGGAACCCAAGAGCATTACCACCCACAAGCTTCCCGCAGCCGACGGACCCTATGTATGGGAAGCCGTGCTGTCACTGCCCATCGGCGTGGACATGCTCTTCCTCGGCCCGCGCCCGAGCTTCAATTTCACCGACGAGGCCGCTCGTGTGGAGCAGGCGCTGTTCGTCACTGAACTTGAAGAAAAGCGCCGTCAAGAGGCCCCCACGATTATTGCGGGCGACTTTGACGCCGCTCCCGACCAGGACTGCATGCGGTTCTACACCGGCAAATCAGCCATCAACGGCCGCAGCGCCGCCTTCCGCGACACCTGGGCAATTGCCGGAGACGGTGGCCCCGGCTACACCTGGACCACCGATAGCCCGTGGGTCGCCCGAAGCGTGACCGACGGTCAGGGAATTGTTCCGAACTACGTGGTGCAGGAACCCCACCACCGCCGCATCGATTATGTACTCGCCGGCTCGACGGTAAACCACCTCACGGTCGAGAGTGTCATCAACTCGAGCAAGGTTGTGTTCAACGAGTATCCGACGGCAAGCGACCACTACGGAGTCCTCGCCGAGATTGAACTGAACGCGCTGGACAAGCCGACGGCCTGGGCATAATTCGAACCAAAAGCTACGGCCCGGGTCCTCTCTCCTCCAGGAGGGCCCGGGCCGTGTTGTTGAACTATCAAATGATCAGTCGCGGAACATTTCCTCAGCCTGCGCAGCCCGCGCCGCTCCCTTGAGGGTGCGCTCGGGGTTTTCGGCGGTGATCGCAGAATAGAGTGCATCCAGCACCGCGAGATGCACAAACCGGCTCATCATGGCCTCGATTTGAAACCGCGTCTCACCTGATCCGGCAACGAGTGCCACGGTGGATGCGGCCACCAGCGGGGAGCGATAGAAGCTGGTCACCGAAACGACCGCCGCCCCTGACTCTCGCGCCGATTCCGCGGCCGCGACCGTTGCTTTGGTGCGGCCGGTGTGGCTGATTGCCAGGCAAGCGTCGCCCGGGCCCAGCATCGAGGATGCGATATGTTGCGATACCGGATCTCCCGGATGATTCACCTCGAGCCCCACGCTGCGGAAACGGAGGGCAGTATCAAGGGCAATTGGCGAGGACTGGCCACTAGCCACCAGAAGAATCCGATCTGCCTTATCAAGCACGGACACCGCACGTTGAAATTCGTTCGGATCAATACTTGCTTCGCCTTCCGAAATAGCGCGTGCCGTCGATTGAAATACTTCAGACACGATTGACCCGGACGTTTCCGTATGGCTGACACCGGATTCTTCGCCAACTGGAATTTCAGAGGCCAACTGCAATTTGAATTCTTGATACCCCTTGAGGCCCAGATCTTGGCAGAACCGGACCACGCTCCCCACGGAGCTGCGCGACACCCTCGCGAGTTCACTCACCGTCATGTGCAATACACCGGCAGGGTTCGTCAACACAACGTTGGCCACGGCCGCTTGCGTTTGCGACATGGATGGGCGAAGTGCTCGTATTCGCGCCGTCAGAGTCCCACGATCCTGATACTGCGTTTCCAGGGTTCCGTTGCTCACCATTACTACTTCCGAACGTCCATGAACCGGGAACGCCGTTTATGGGCATTCCCGGCTCAATATCACTTAACTGGCTCTTCGGACATCCGGTGGGGGGGTCATGGGGTGAGTCCGCCGGCGGTGAGGAGCATGCGGAGGCGGTAGTTCTCGCGGTTGCGATAGCCGCGGGCGAGGCGGCGGTGGAGCTCGATGATCCCGTTGATCGCCTCGGTGCCGCCGTTGTTCGCGCGGCTCGTGGTGAAGTACGCCAGGAACGCTGAACGCCAGCGGCGGAGGGTGCGGCCGAGGCGGGCGATCTCGGGGATCGGGCAGGTGTGGAACGTGTCGACCACCCTCTCGGCGATCCGCCGCCCCTCGGTCAGGTCCTTCGCGTGGTAGGCAGAGCGCAGCTGCTGTGCGCACTGCCACGCGACGAACACCTCGTCGTGCGCAGGATCGGCCTCGATTGCCGCGGTCAGCCGGATCCGCTGCTTGTCGGTGAGGTTCTCGGCCCCGGCACGGAGGATGGTCTGAATCCCGTAGAGCGGGTCGCCCTTCCGACCGCGATGCCCGAGGGTGTCTTGCTGGACGCGGCGGCGGACCTCGTCGACGGCGGCGGTGCCGAGCTTGACGACATGGAACGCGTCCAGCACAGCGACCGCGTCTTCGAGCGTGTCATCGATCGCAGTCTTGTAGCCCGCGAACGGGTCCAGCGCCGCCACCTTCACGTTCTTTCGGAACGCTTCGCCCCGCTCGCTGAGCCAGGACGCGTATGCCTTCCCCGATCTGCCCGGCACGAGGTCGAGCAGCCTGGCCCGCGTCTTCCCGGTGCTGTCGCGGCTGAGGTCGACCATGCCGGTCAGTTCCTTCGAGCCCCGCTTGCGGTGGTCGACGTGATGCCAGATGTGCTCGTCGACGCCGAGCGTGGTCACGTTCTCGAACCGGGACTCGTCGGCTGCCAACCGCACCAGTTCAGGCTCAACAGCCCGCCACACCGTCTTCCACGATGTCCCGAGCTGACGACGTAGTCCTTCGATCGTGGCGTGCTCGCGGCGCAGCTGCCCGATCGCCCAGTCGACGGCTCGCCTTGTGAGCGACCCGCGCCGAGCGACCAGCGAGGGAAGCTGCTCCACGAACGTCTTCTTGGCACAGCCCACGTCGCCGCATCGCCAGACCCGTTGCCGCCAGACGATCCGCACCCGCGTCACGCCCGGCACGTCATGCAACACTCGACGGCGGCGCCCTCGACCGATCGCCACGACCCCGCACAACGGGCACCCGGTCGGCGCCGCCGGTGTCGAAACGGTGACGATCAGCAGCCCGTCGCGGCGGTCAACGTGCTCGACATGGACGCCGTCGAGACCGACCAGCAGATCGCAGCGGTAACACGGATCAGCGGCAGAGCGCGCGTCAGCGCACCCCGAAGTAGGGTGAAGCACGTCGAGGTCCTCGTGATGGATCAGCAGTTGGCGCTACTGATCCTCGGGGACCTCGACCCCTACCCGCCGACCATCACCCGGCGAGCCTCACCCCCACCGCATGTCCGAAGAGCCCCCAATTCCCTTGGTCACCCCGGTGTGAACCATGCACCCCGGGCGGGCCATCCCCGTATCGGTGCACACCGTGCGTAGCGAGCTTTCCCGGAATCTCCTTGTGTCCTGGCGTTAACACGGGTGTCGTAGCATCGCATTAGCACCGCGACCACTCCTGAGAGTTGCACCCGGGATGAGGTGAATGCATCGTGACGGCACCGGGGTATGAGTTCAGCGTCTGGGAGCGCTACGCCACCGAGTTCACACTGGCTTTCGGTGACAATCCGTCGCGCATCCGGGCGGTGCGGGTGGCCTACTTCGAGCACGAGTTCGATGTGGACTTGATTGCGCAGCTCAGCGGTTTTCCTGTTTGGAGAATCCGACAGGCGTTGTCCCAGGGACTTCCACAGGCGAGCTGAAGAATCGTCGACCAGAGTCCCAGAACTGCTCGCCCATCTACCATCCCCTTGCGGGCACTGCGCGGTGAGGGGACGTCAGCGTGCGACGGTTCGGCCCGGGCGCGATGTCTCCCCTTTCACGTCTGAGTGGCCATCGGTCTGATCGGGCCATGAGCAGGATCAGTTTCGCGCGTCGCCCCCGCCCTCTGGTTCCGCGCTGCGGGCGTCATCGTCGTGGCAGGCTTCTTCGCGTCGTTGGTTACCGGTGTCTGCTGCCCCGGCGCCCCCGCCAGCGGAACATCGACGTGCGGAACGTTCGAGCGCTTGACCGCCGGGATCGACAGATCACGTGGCTCTGGCTCGCACGGACGGTCATCGTAGGCGCCATCGCGGCGCTCGAGGTGGGCGTCTTCGGTCGAGTCACCCTTGGCCGACTTCCTTGCGGGCATGGCACTGTTCGGGAGCTCGAGCGGACGCAGGGAGGTCATGAAATTGCCTTTCGCGGATAGCGGAGGCGATGAACGCTGCGTTCACCTATGGTTGGGGTCGTGGTCGCATTGCGCCCATACGATGTGCGGCGAACCCGAAAGGTGATCACCGGCTACATGAACTCGCCCCTCAACGAGCCGCCGCTCGGCGGAACCATCGACCACATCCTCTCGATCCTGCCGTCGCTCGTACCGAGCGCGCAGCGCGTCGCCCGCATCTGCGCCGAGCGACCCCACGACGTGGTCGACATGTCGGGCGCCGACCTCGCCGAAGCCGCCAACACGTCGCCGGCCACCGTCAGCCGCACCGCCCAGGCGCTGGGGCTGCGCAGCTTTCAGCACCTGCGCATGCTGCTCGTGCGTGACCTCGCCGCCGACGCCACCGCCGCGCCCGACGCACCCGCCGGCACCGAGGGCTTTCTGCGGTGGCTGGCCGAGGGGCGGGTGGGATGCTGCAGACCGCGCTCGCCTCGATCGACCCGGTCGCGTTCGACGCCGCTGCCGACGCCATCGCCCGCGCGCCGCGCCTGCTGATCTCGGGCACCGGCGCCTCGCACGCCGCCGCCCAGGCGTCGGCCGTCGCGTTCGCCGTCAACGGCCGGCCCTGCGAAGCGCCCGCTGACGGCGTGGTCGCCCACCTCACCGCCCGCGTGCTCGCCCCCGGTGATGTGTGCCTCATCGTCAGCTCGAGTGGCGCCAACTCGGTGACCCTCGCGGTTGCGGACGCCGCCGTCGACGCCGGCGCCACCGTGATCGGGGTCACGAGCTTCGCCCGTACCCCGCTCACCACCCGCGCCGACCACCTGCTCGTCGCCGGTGCGCGCTTCCAGGCGTGGGGTCAAGGCATTCTCGGCAGCGGGCTCGTACAGCTGCTCGTGCTCAACGCCCTGCAGATCGCCGTCGCCGACCGCATGAGCGACGCCGCCGACCGCGCGCGCCTCGCGGTGCGCGAAGAGGTGCTCGACATCGTCGCCGACGACGGCTCCGACGCCGAGGCATCCGACGTGCCAGACGTTATCGACCACGGCGATGGGCGTTGACACTCCGTTTGCAGGAAATTCACTTTCCTCGATTGCAATAGCTCTGCAAGCGGATTTCGCGGGAAGGCCCCGGTTCGTCAGGTCGCTTGCAGAAGGCGACTCATGGGAACGATCCAGCTCTCTGGTGTCGGTCGCTCCTTCAAGAGCACCGCCGCCGTCAGTGATATCGACCTGATCATCGAAGACGCCGCCGCGCAGATCACCGAGTCCACCGGTGCCCCCTCGATGAGCGCGTCGTGCGTGATCACCGGCGGCAGCTGGTGCATGCAGGGCCTCTTCCTCTCGAACGGCGCCCAGGTGCTGAGCGATGACCGCACGACGATCGAGTTCGGCTCGGACGCCGCGATCGATACGGTCGCGACCTTCACCGAGATGTACGAGGACGGCGTGCTCACCAACGAGGACTTCACCAGCCAGTACGAGGCGTTCGCGCAGGGGAAGACCGCGATCCACGTCAACAGCTCGGCCCTGCAGGGCGCGTTCATGATGGGCGCCGAGGCCGGTGGCTGGACCCTCGACGCTCACACCCTGCCCGCGTTCGGAGACCAGGCGGTCGTGCCCACCAACTCGGGCTCGTTCCTCGCGATGTTCGCCACCGACCCCGCCAAGCAGGCCGCCGCGTGGGAGCTCATGCAGTTCATGACCAGCCCCCGCGCCTACGAGATCATCTCGACCCAGATCGGGTACCTACCGCTGCGCAGCAGCATGGCCGACGAGGGCGGACCGCTCTATGACTGGGTCGAAGCCAACCCGCTCGTGAAGCCCAACCTCGAGCAGCTCGACGCGCTCGAGCCGTGGGTGTCGTACCCCGGCGACAGCTACGCCCAGGTCGACCAGGTGCTCGCCACCGCCATCGAAGACGCGGTCTTCTACGGCGCCGACCCGGCCGCCACTATGACCGAGGCCGCCGAGCGCGCGCAGGGGCTGATCGAATGACCATCGACCTCGACCTGACGCCTTCGGCGACGGATGCCGCGGCCGCTTCGTCGCCGGATGCCGCGACCGCGGCGCCTCGTGAGCGTCGCCACGCCGTGGCCGGCCTCTACAACCTGCGCGACACCGGCGGCTACCGTGCAGCCGGCGGCACCAGCCGGTGGGGCAAGCTGCTGCGGTCAGATGCTCTGCACCGCATCGACGCGACCGGTCGCGACCGGCTGGCCGAGATCGGCGTCGCCCACATCATCGACCTGCGCGGCGGCGACGAGCGCGCCACAGCGCCGAGCGCGGTCGACGGGCTCGAGGTCACCGTGCACCACCTGCCCGTGTTCGACGACGCCGACCCGGCCGCGCAGGCCACCACGCACGTCGGACTCGTGCCCGTCTACGACCACATCGTCGACGAGCGCGGGGCGCAGCTGGTCGACGCGATCCGGGTGATCATCGCGGCTGACGACGACGACGCGGTGCTCGTGCACTGCACCGCCGGCAAAGACCGCACCGGTCTCGTCGTGGCCTTCGCGCTCGCCGCCGCCGGGGTCGACCGCGACGACGTCGTGGCCGACTACGCCGCCACCGCCGAGAACCTGCGCGGCGAGTGGTCAGACGCGATGACCGCCGTCTTCGAACAGCGCGGCATCGAACTGACCGCGGGAATGGTCGAACTCATCACCGAGAGCCCCGCCGAGGTGCTCGAGGCGCTGCTCGAGCGCATCGACCGCGAGCACGGGTCGATCAGCGCCTACCTCCTCGCCCACGGACTCACCCCCACCGAGCTCGAGCGTCTCACCGCCGTGATCATCGACCCCGCCGCCACCGCGGTCTGATCGGAAGGAACACACACCATGTCGCACATCGCGAGCCAGCATCCCGCTCCCGAGCACTTCATCCTGCATGTCTCTGACACCCACTTCGTGGGCGACGGCGACCTGCTGCACGAGCGCATCGACAGTGACAAGAACCTCGCAGAGCTGTTCGACGGCTTCACCAAGGCCAACGCCCGCCCCGAAGCGATCGTGTTCACCGGCGACCTCGCCGACACCGGCCGCCCCGACGCCTACGAGCGCCTGCGGGCCATCGTCGAGCCCGCCGCCGAGAAGCTCGGTGCCCAGGTGATCTGGGTGATGGGCAATCACGACGAGCGCGTCGCGTTCCGCCGCGGCCTGCTCGACGAGGAGGCCGACCAGTCCGAGCCCGTCGACCGCGTCTACGACGTCAACGGTCTGCGCATCATCGCGCTCGACTCGACGGTGCCCGGGCAGCACCACGGCGAGATCAGCGACGAGCAGTTGGCGTGGCTGCGCCGCGAGCTCGAAGTCCCCGCGCCCGACGGCACCCTCATCGCGCTGCACCACCCGCCCGTGCCGAGCCCGATCGGGCTCATCGCCCTGGTCGAGCTGCGCGACCAGGAGCGCCTCGCCGAGGTCATCCGGGGCACCGACGTGCGCGGCATCCTGGGCGGTCACCTGCACTACTCGACCACCAGCACGTTCGCGGGCGTGCCCGTGTCGGTCGCGTCGGCGACCTGCTACACGCAGGACCTCGCCGTCGCCTACCCCGGTGCCCGCGGCCAGGACGGCGGCCAGTCCTACAACCTCGTGCACGTCTACGGCGACCGGGTGCTGCACTCCGTCGTGCCGATCGGGCAGTTCCCGACCGTCTACGAGATGACTCCCGAGATGCTCGAGGCGTTCATGAACATGACCCCCGACGAGCAGCTCGCCGCCGTCAACGCGTCGGCGGGAGAGTAGTCAGCCCGTGAACAATAATGTCTCGTATCTACATCTCCTCGAACGGAGCAGTTCATGACGGATTCCACGCTCGGCGCAGTCTCTGCGACCGCGATCACGAACACCAGGGTCTTCGACGGACACAGTCTGAGCGCCCCCACGACGGTCGTCGTCCAGCCCGACGGGCGCATCGGTGACGTATCAGCGGATGCGGTCGTCGTCGGTGCCGCTGTCGTCAACGCGGAAGGTACGGTGCTCCTTCCTGGCCTGATCGACTGTCACATGCACCTGAAGGGGCGCGAGTCCCTCGAGACGCTCGCCACGTACGGTGTCACCACCGGCCTGGACATGGCGACATGGCCCGCATCACAGTTCCAGTCGTTGCGGGGACTGAGGGGAGTCGCTGACTTCCGCACCGCCGGCATGGCGGCGACATCTCAGGGCAGCACGCACAGCCGCATTCCGACCTATCCGGACGTCGCGCTGGTCGATTCCCCCGACAAGGCGGAGCGGTTCGTCGAGGTGCAGGTGGCAGACGGGGTGGATTACATCAAGATCATCGCCGATCTGCCCGGTCCCACCCAGGACGTGCTCGATGCACTCGTGGCTGCTGCGCACGCGCGGGGGCTCAAGGTCATCGCGCACGCAGCCCTGTACGAAGCTGTGCGTATGAGCCTCGCTGCGGGGGCCGACATGATCACCCATGCTCCACTCGACCGCGCGCTCGACGATGCGACGGCTGAGACGATGCTCGCCCAGGGCACGGTGTTCATCCCGACCTTGACGGTGATGAAAGGCGTCGCCGCGAATCTCACCGCAGCGGGCGTTCCCGGTGTGAGCTATGCACACGCCCACGAGAGCACGCGCGCGATGCATGCCGCGGGCGTTCCGGTCCTGGCCGGCACCGACGCCAACATCGGGTCCTTCACACGGGCATCGCCGCCATACGGCGAGAGCATGCACGACGAAGACGCCTACATCGGGCTCCTCGAACGGGCAATGCCGCCATACGGCGAGAGCATGCACGACGAACTCGCTCTGCTCGTGGACGCCGGCCTGTCAACAGCCGAAGCGCTGCGCGCTGCCACCTCGACGGCCGCGCACGCGTTCTCACTCGACGATCGGGGGGCGATCACCCCCGGATTGCGAGCCGACCTCGTGCTGGTGGACGGCGATCCGCTCACCGACATCGCTGCCGCGCGTCGCGTTCTGCGTGTGTGGTGCGGCGGCATCGAGGTGTGAGGGCGTCCTCTCGACCGCGGTGTCACTCCACGGCGGTGTTCGCGCCGTGGTGCCACGCGAGCACCCGGTTCTCGACGACGATGAGCAGCAGGTTGAACACGTACCCGAAGATCCCGATGAGCACGATGCCCGACCACATGTCCGTGATCGCGAACGACCTCTGCGACTGAAGAACGAAGACGCCGATCCCGTTGCCTCCCGCCATCATCTCGCTCACGACGACCATGATGAGCGCGAGCGAAAGACTCGTGCGCATTCCGGCAAAGATCTGCGGAGCTGCCGCGGGAAGTGCGACCTGCAACTCGTAGCGGAACCAGTGGATGCCGTACACCCGGGCGGTCTCGCGCAGTCCGGGGTCCATTCCTCTGATTGCAGCTTCGGTATTGAGGAGCACGGGCCAGAGGCAGATGAAGGTGATCAGAATCACCTTCGCGGTGTCGTCGAGGCCCAGCACGATGATGACGAGGGGAATCAACGCGACCGCAGGGATCGCGCGCAGGAACTCGAGCACGGGTGCGAACATCGCGTGGAGGCGGTGCGCCTGACCGAGAACGAACCCCACGACCACGCCGATGACCACAGCGCCGATGAACCCGATCATCATCCTGGAAAGACTCGGCAAGACGTCGCTCGCCATCCGCGCGAAGAGCCAGTTCTCCTGGAAAGCGACTAGGGCGTGTCTCCCAAAGGTTTGGGCTGGTCGCTGGAACGCTCGGTGTGTGTCTCGAACGGAGTTGCTGACTGATGCGCAGTGGGAGCTGATTGCTCCGTTGATGCCGTCCTCGCAGGGGCGTCGTGGTCGGCCGTTCGCCGATCATCGCACCGTGGTGGAGGGCATCATCTATCGCTACCGGACCGGGATCGCGTGGCGGGACTTACCCGGGTGCTTCGGGCCGTGGCAGACGGTGTGGAAGCGGCACCGCCGCTTCAGCGGTGATGGGACGTGGGACAAGATCCACAGCGTCCTGCTGGCCCATGCCGACGCCGCCGGGCTGATCGACTGGGAAGTCTCGGTGGACTCCACGATCAACCGCGCCCATCAGCACGCCACCAACCTGCCCCGGGACACAGGGGGACCTGACGAATTACACGAATCTGCGCATCGAGCCGCCTGATCACGCCATCGGCCGCTCCCGCGGCGGCCTGTCGACGAAGATCCACCACCTGTGCGACGGGAACATGCGGCCGCTGGTGATGCTGCTCGGGCCCGGGCAGGGCGGGGACTCCCCGATGTTCGAGCACGTGATGAACGCCCTGCGGGTACCGCGCCTGGGTGGGGGCCGGCCACGCACCAGGCCCGACCGGGCGCTGGGTGACAAGGCTTACTCTTCCCGGGCCAACCGCAAGCTGTTGCGCCGGCGCGGCATCCAGGCCGTCATCCCCGAACGCGATGATCAGATCGCCAACCGCAAGCGCCGCGGCGCCAAGGGTGGTCGCCCGGTCACCTACGACACCGAGGCCTACAAGCGCCGCAACGTCGTCGAGCGCGGATTCAACATCTTCAAGCAATGGCGCGCCTTGGCCACCCGCTACGACAAACTCGCCCTGACCTATCGCGGCGGCGTCGTCCTACGCGCCATCACCATCTGGCTCAAGGCTTTAAGAGACACGCCCTAGTCGCCTTCACGGCAAAAGAACGTGAGGGGGAAGGGGCAGGGACGATGAGTGCGACAGAAGCCGGCGAGGTGCAAGTGTTCGGCCGAGAGGGATGCGTGCAGTGCAGGGCAACGTGCCGAGCGCTCACCGAGCGGGGAATCGCGTTCGAGTCCGTTGACGTCGACGCAGACCTCGACGCGGCGGCGACGGCGCGGCGAGTGGCGCAGGCGGGAGGCTCGACGCAGCTTCCGGTGGTCCAAGTTCCCGGCATGGCGCCCTGGACAGGGTTTCGCCCGGACCTCATCGATGCGATCGCAAAACGGGCGATATTGCCATCCGATGCAACGCGCGAAGCGCGATCGCCCGCGCGGTAGAGCCTGAGCTCAAGAAGGATGTCGAGGGGGCCGGGGGTCTCTGCGCCACTCTTGATCACCCAGAGTACTTCATTTGCATCAATGTTGTATTGGATGCATCATGAGGATGTGCTTGAAGTTGATCCATCGTCTGCGCAGCGGCTCGTCTCCGCGCGGAATGTCATTCATCTTGACCCTGAGGGAGCCGTGCTCGACGGGATGTTGAATGGGTGGCGAGCCCAGCAGATTGCTCGCTTCTTGAAGGCTCCGACGATTGCGGCGAGAGAGCGGCTCGTGCGCCGGTTCGTGGACTTCACGGGTATGTACCCGTGGCAATGGACGCCGGCGGAGGCGGAGGCGTGGATCAGTGAGCTGCGCTCGGGCGTGAAGCCGTTGCGGCTATCGACGCTGCGTGGATACGAGATCGACATCAAGATGTTCTGCGAGTACATCACTGATCCTCGATATCCCTGGCTGTCCGAGTGTGAAGCGCGTTTTGGCGCTGCACCCAGACAGGTGTTCCATGAGGACAACTCGATTGTGCATGTCAGCGAGTACGAGGGCGATGCCGCGCGGCGACCGTTGACATTCGACGAAGTCCAGGCGCTGTTCGATGCGGCCGACGGGCTCGCCGCACGGATCCTGTCGCGACGGCGAAAGGGTGCGGTTCAGGCCGTGCGGGACGCCGCGCTTCTCAAGTGCGTCTATGCGTTCGGGTTGCGAAGACGTGAGGCGGTCATGCTTGATCTCGTGGATCTCCGCCGCAACGCGAAGCTGCCGCACCTAGACCGATTCGGTGCACTGTCGGTGCGCCATGGCAAAGCGAGCCGCGGGGGCCCGTCGAAGCGGCGCACGGTGCTCACCGTTCCGGAGATGGGCTGGATCGCGGAGACGCTGGCGCACTACCTCGATGAGGTTCGGCCGGCGTTGTCGTCATCGTCGAGTTCGTCGCCTGCTCTGTGGGTGACCGAACGGGGCACGAGGCTGAGCAGGCGTGCGGCGAACGAAGCGTTCTGTACAGCTCGTGATGCCGCGGGGATCGACTCTTCGTTGGATCTGCATTCGTTGCGGCACTCGTACGTGACGCACCTGGTGGAGTTCGACTACCCGGAGCGGTTCATTCAGGAGCAGGTGGGGCACTCGTTTTCCTCGACGACCGCGATCTACGTCGGCGTCTCTAACGAGTACCGGAACCGGCTGCTCACCCAAGCTATTCACACCCGCTACGGCGCCGACTTCGAGGAGGCAGCACGGTGAAAGAGATGGACTACGTCTGGCATCTGCGAGCGAAGATGGCGGAGCGTGGAATGTTCGCCACGACGGACCTGCAGCCGCTGCTCGCTGAGCGTGGTGTCGCGCTCTCCCGGGAGCAGACCTACCGGCTGGTGACGGGTCAGCCGCAGCGCCTGAGCATGGTTACGCTGATCGCGCTGTGCGACATCCTTGAGTGCACACCCAACGACCTCATCGAACCCCGCATCGTCGAGGCGTCCGCCAGGAAGGCTTCCGGGGAAGTCATCCCGCGGAAGAGCCGAGTATCCGCCCGCCGAACGACGATCAATCGGCCCGGGCATTCGAAATGACCGTGGTGCCGGAGCATCCTTGCTCCGAGTGCGGAAGCCGCGCCCCGCGGGTGAAACGACTCCCCGACGGTGGAGGGCTCTGCCGACCGTGCTACAACGTCAGCCGACGTATGGAGTGCTCGCGCTGTGGTCGCATCCGTGCGCCCAGCGCTCGAGCCGAGGACGGCGCACCACTCTGCGGGCACTGCGCGCGCCCTAAGCGGGCGTGTGCGGGATGCGGCCGTGTCGATCACGTCACCGCCATCGTGGACGGTCAGGATCTCTGCCAGCGCTGCTACTCCGCACCGGTCAGAGCGTGCGGACAATGCGGACGGGAGCGACGCGTCGCAACCCGCCACCAGAATGGCGTAGCAGATCTGTGCCACAGCTGCTACCGCACCCCCATCGCCGAGTGCGCCATCTGCGGTGAGAAGCGCGCGGTTCATACGACCTGGCCCCTCGGGTCTATATGCGGCGTGTGCTATCGACGCGAGCTCCGCCACCCCGACGGCTGCGGGTCTTGTGGGCAGGTGAAAGCGCTCATCGGTCGCGATGACCGAGGGGAGCGCGTTTGCGGGCCGTGTGCAGGGTCGACGCGCGACTACGTCTGTGCCACGTGTGGCGCCCCGGGTGAGCAGCACTTCGAGAACACCTGCATCCGCTGCTCCGTCGTTCGAGCCGCCGGCGACCTCCTCGCGTCCGCGACGGGGGTGATCCCCGGGCGTTTGGCCGGGCTCCCGGACGCGCTCGTTTATCGAGGTCGCGTGGACTCGACCATGAGATGGCTGCTCAAGCCCACCCCGAGAGCTCTGCTCCGAGCGATCGGGTCGGAAGAGTCGATCACGCATGCGCGCGTTGACGCGTGTCCGCCTGGGCAGGCGCGACATCATCTCCGTGCGCTCCTGGTCGACGTCGGCGTTCTCCCGGTACGAGATGAGCAGACTGAGCGGCTCGAAACATGGGTCGACGAGTACCTGATCCAGCTTCCTTCACACCATGCCGCCGAGATCACTCCCTATGCACAATGGAAGGTGCTGCGGACTGTGCGGCGGCGGGCAGGACGCCGCCGTACCACGGTCGGTGTCGCAGATTCCGCGCGTGAACGGATCCGCGCGGCCGCGCGACTCCTGCAGCACGTCGAGCAAGAAGGGGCGGGCTTCTCCGCGCTGACACAGGAGGTCCTAGACCGGTGGGTCGGCGGCAACGCAGCCCGCACCGGCGACATCGCACCGTTCATCTCGTGGCTCAGGTCCACCGGCCAGTATCCGGGACTCCGCGTCGAGCGCGGACAGCAGGCCAGGCCGAGCGAGGTCAGCGGGGAGGACGAGCATCACGCTCTGGTCCGCACGTTTATCGCCGGGTCGGACGACACGGTGAGCCTCGCGACCAGGGTTGCCGCGCTGCTCGTGCTCCTTTACGGAGCTCGAACCGACCGCATCCACCGGCTCACCACTGTCGACACCAGTACAGCCGGAGGACGAACGTATCTCGCGCTATCGACAGAACCCATCGAGATCCCGAACTCGGTCGCTCAACTCTTCGCGCAGCTCGTGAAAGAAGCTGAGCAGAATCCGGGGGCGACTCGGCGAGCCGGTGAGGGATCGTATCTATTCCCATCTCCCCGACGACACCACGAGCCGATCCATCCCACGACCCTCGGACGGTGGATAGCGCGGGCCGGGGTCAGCCCGCGGATCGCCCGGAACTACGCCATGCTCGCCCTCGCTAGCGACCTCCCCGCCGCTATCGTGGCCGTTCAGATGGGAATCACGCCGCAGACAGCGAGCCGATGGTCGCAGTTCTCGCAACGCGACAATTCCGAGTTCGTCGCCGCGAGAGCAGATTTCCTCCCCCGCTGAGGGCACATCGGAGTGGGTTCAGGCAGCCGCGGCCCGAGAACTCCAAGCCGAGTCAATTCCTTCCAGGACGCTAACAATCAGGGACGCAGTGCGGCGCTGGGTCAAGTGTCCAGGGGGTGTCTCGTCTCGACGTCCCGCATGCGTCCGGCTAGAAGCGCGACGATGGCGAGCAGCGTCGGCGCGACGCCGGCCACGATGAAGATGGCTGGTATCGGCACGATCAGCGATAGGGGCCCGGCGATGGCGATCGAGACGGGCATGAACGCGATGGAGACGAAGAAGTCGAGACTGGCGACACGGCCGATCATTTCGGGTGGCACGAGGCGTTGAAGCAGTGTGCCCCAGATCACCACGCCGGCTCCTGTGGCAGCTCCGACCGCGAACAGTGTGGCGAGCATCACTATTAGGTTGTTGGCGAGGCCGATGCGCACGAGCGGGAGGGTACCGCCGCCCCAGAGGCCGATCATCAGTGTCAGGTATCGCCGGGGCAGTTTGAGTGACGACACGATGAGCGATCCGATGGCGCCTCCGATTCCGTAGGCGGCGAGTAGTAGTCCGAACGTTGCTTCGGCGTCGTCGAATCGGTCGCGGGTGAGGAAGGGGAGAAGTACCTCGATTGGGCCCTGGATGATGAGCGCGAGGGATGATCCGAAGATCAGGGTCCATAGCAGCCAGCGGGTGCGGGCGACGTAGCGGACCCCGGCTTTGAGGTCGCCCCACACGCTCGTGCGTTGCTGCGACTGTTCCGGTTCGGTGGTTTCCTCCCGGCGGCTGAGGAACAGTGTGATGACGAACGCGACTGCGTAGGACGCGGCGACGATGACCGCTCCGATGGCGGGGAAGAACGCCCCGACGATGATCCCTCCGAGGGCGGGTCCGAGGCCCTGCCCCATCGAGGGCCGGAGAGCCCCTTCGAGCCCGTTTGCGGCGAGCAGTTGTTCGGGCGGTAGTACTTGGGGGAGGTAGGCGCTGTAGGCCGGGTAGAAGAACGCACTACCCGCGCCCATGGCGAACGAGGCGAGCCCGACATGCCACAACTCGATCGCGCCCGTGAGGGACAGCACCGCGACGGCGGCCATGACCGCCGCGGTGAGTCCCTGCACGGTGATGATGATCCGCCGCTTCGAGAAGCGATCGGCTACCACCCCGCCGAGGACCGAGAAAGCGAAGAGGCCGAGGCTGAGCCCGGTAGCGACGGCTGACAGGGCAAGGGGGCTGTCGTCGAGTGCGAGCACCTGAAACACCATGACGATGGTCCACATGCCGGTGCCGAAGACTTCGATACCGACGGCCGCGAACAGCAGCCGGTAGTCGCGGGTAGCGAGAGGGCGCAGCGCCCGCAGCCGGTCGGGAGTCTCGCGGGTCATACGAGCGCCTCGCTTTCGGTCGTAGCTTCCAGTTGCAGTGCCGGCCAGCCTTCGACGTCGCGGAGAAGCTGCCGGTCGTGGGTGGATACGACAACAGCCGCTTGGGTGGCGTTGAGCGCGTCGGTCAGTTCGTCGACGAGCGCGATCGATAGGTGGTTGGTCGGTTCGTCGAGCAAGAGCACGTGCGGCTTGGTGGCGAGCACCAGGGCCAGCTCGAGGCGCCGTTGCTGGCCCATCGACAGCTCACCTATCCGCTTGCTCGATTCGCGGGCGCGCAGGAGCCCGAGCTGCGAGAGACCGACTGCCTCACGCGATGGAACGAGCGCGTCGACGTGGGCTGCGTAGAACTCGCTCGCGCGACGATCCAGCGGCAGCTCCGACTCTTGGCGCAGAAAAGCGAGCCGCACGTTCTGCGGGCGACGAACGGTGCCGGTGTCCGGGCGGAGGTCTCCCGCTGCGACGCTCAGCAGTGTGGACTTGCCGGCCCCGTTGGGTCCGGTCACTACGAGACGCCCGCGGTGTGACAGAGAGAACGCCGCCGGGCGCGTAAGCCTGCCGGTCACGGTCACGTCCTCCACGCTCAACAGCACCGCTCCGGTTCGGGTCGCAAGCTCCGGGAAGCGAAACACTTGCGGCGGCTCGGGAACAGTCACCGCGTGCGCTTCGAGTTGCTCCTGCCGGCGATGCACGCTCTGCACGAGCCCGCCCGCGCGCGTGGCCCGTCCGTGCTTGTTGGTTCCCTTCTCTGGTCGCCACCCCGAGACGAGTCGGTTCTGCGCCGAGCTGAGACTGTCCTGCAGCCGCGCGAGCTCGGTCTGCTGTCGCTCGAATTCGTGCTCCCACCGTTCGCGCTCGGCGCGCCGGCCCTCGCGGTAGCCGGCATAACCGTTGCCGTACACGCGCACCCGGTCATCCGGGGTCGGGTCGAGGTCCACGATCGTCTCCGCGACGTCGGAGAGCAGCGCGCGATCATGGGTGACGACGACCACGCCGCCGTTTCGCGACCGCAGTTGCGTGGTCAGAAACTCGAGGCCGCTTCGATCGAGGTGATTTGTGGGTTCGTCGAGGAGCAGGAAATCGTCGTCGGCGCCGAGCAGGCACGCCAGACGGACTCGATAGCGCTGCCCGACGGAGAGGTCGTCCAGGCGCCGGGATGGCTCCGTTTCGGCGTCGAGTGCTTCCAACGCGATCTGCACCCGCCGTTCGGCATCCCACGCATCGAGGACTTCGGCGTGTTCCAATGCGGCGGCGTATCGTTCTTCGGCGCCGGGGACGCCTGCGGCGAGTGACACCGCGGCCGAATCGAGGGCCGCAACGGCGGCGAGCGGCTGCGCGATCGCTTCCGCGACCGCCTGGCCCACTGTGCGGTTGCCGCCGGTCGGCATCTCTTGTTCGGCTATGCCGACCGTCCCGAGTCGCTGCACTACTCCGCTGTCCGGGGTGAGAGCGCCGCTGAGGACGTGCAGGAGCGTCGACTTCCCCCGGCCGTTCTCGCCCACGATCGCTACTCGCGAGGTGGCCGTGACCGTGAGGTCGACGTGGCTGAGGACGGGGGTGGCTCCGCGCGTTACGGAGACGTCGGAGGCGATGAGCTGCGCGCGATGGCGCGCTGGTAGAGGGGTGTTGAGGGAGAGCATTCGTATCCTTCGGAAACGACGCACCGCACGGCTATGAAGCGTGCGAGGGTGCGCAAGGTGACGGCGACCCGTGCAGGGTCGAGAACGAGCGGCCGCCGCAGGCTCGGATGACTCAACGAGCGCGGTAGGCCTTACTCAGCCGTCACAGGAAGTACAAATGCACATTCCGAGTGTATCGAACGACGTGATCAGAGCAACCACCGAAGAGACTCCGCCTGGAGTTTGTGGCTCTCGTCAGCGGGACGCGCCTGCCCGGAGATCTCCGCAACAGAGGAGAGGTACAAGCCCACCACACTCGGCGGACGACGATCTGCTAGCTGTTGCTGGCCAGGAGGTTGTTGACACTTCTTGGGGCTGGCGGCGCAGCCAGGTAAGGTGAGCGGTATGTCGAGCCCTGAATCGGACACTCAGGGGCTTTCGGTCACGCCGTCAGCCCCTCACCTCCGCTGAGCCCTTAGCTCTCTGTTGCCCAGTGCTGCGCGCAGCACGGCATCCGGGTGCCCTCTGGGCGCTGACCGTGGTGACGAGACGTTCTCTTGTTCGTACTCTCGCTTCGGAGCTATCTCGATGCCTTTCGCTCTCTATCTTCTTGCCCTGGTGGTCTTCGCCATGGGTACTTCCGAATTCATGCTCGCCGGCCTCGTGCCCGACATCTCCACATACTTCAGCGTTTCCGTGGGGACCGCTGGTCTCCTGACATCGGCGTTCGCCGCAGGGATGGTGATCGGTGCACCGGCGATGGCCGCGCTCACTCGTCACCTCCCCGTGAAGGCGACACTCCTGGGTTGCGCGATCGTATTCGCGCTATCCCACGTCGTCGGGGCACTTACGCCGGATTTCACGGTTCTGTTCATCACGCGCGTGATCGCGGCGATCGTGAATGCAGGCTTCCTGGCGGTCGCTTTGGGTGCGGCGACGAGACTCGTAGCACCCGATGCCAAAGGGCGGGCCGTGGCGGTTCTGCTGGCGGGTACCACCGTCGCCACCGTCGCCGGCGTCCCCGCCGGTGCACTGCTTGGAACGGCACTCGGCTGGCAGTCGACGTTCTGGGCGATCGCTCTTCTCTGCGTCCCCGCTGCGATCGGCATTGCCGCGGGCTTCAACACTCAAGTTCACGACTCGTCAAGGGAGGAGTCGTCCTCGACCTCGCTGCGTGTGGAACTGGCGCAGCTGTCCTCGCCGCGCCTCGTTCTAACGATGCTGCTCGCTGCCCTGGTGAATGCCGGCACCTTCGCCACGCTCACCTATCTCGCGCCGATCGTTACGGACACCGCCGGCCTGAGCCAGTGGTGGGTACCGCTGGCCCTTGTGCTCTTCGGCGTCGGCTCCTTCATCGGCGTCACCGTTGCGGGACGACTCTCGGATGCCCGACCCAGGATCGTCATCGTCGGTGGTGGCAGCGTTCTGGTGCTCGGGTGGGTCGCGCTGGCCCTCTTTGCAACGAACCCCGTTGCCCTGCTCGGGCTCGTATTCACTCAGGGTGTGGTGGGGTTCGCCGTCGGGAGCACGCTGATCACACGAGTGCTCTATGCCGCGGCGAGTGCACCCACCATGGCAGGGTCATACGCGACAGCGGCACTCAACGTTGGCGCGGCCGCCGGTCCCGTGCTCGCCTCCGCCGCACTCAGCGTCATGCCGGGCGCGCTCGGACCCGTTTGGGTAGCCGCGCTCGCGACCACCACGGCACTGCTGCTCGCAGTTCCGCTTATTCGGCTGATTGCACCCGTCGAGAGCGAGGTGGTCAAGTGACGCACGCAAATTCGCCACTGACGGTCGAAGGTCGTCGTCGACTCGTCGCGCGCTGTCGGACTCGACCTATTTCTCATGTTGCCGCAGAGATGGGGATCTCCCGCGCGACCGCCTCGAAATGGGTCAACAGATACAAACGATTCGGGAAGCTCGGTCTACAGGACCGCTCGTCGTCGCCGATCCGTCAACCATCTGCAACGCCTGGCCGCCTCGTGGAGCAGATCGAGTCAATGCGACGAGAACAGAAATGGCCAGCGTCCCGTATCGCATTCGAGCTCGAGCAAGCAGGAACACCGGTCAGTCGTCGCACCATCACCCGGCTCCTCGCGCAGCTGGGCCTGAACCAGCGCAAGTATATTGACCCCAACGGCGAGTTGAATCGGGAACCGCAACGCATCACCACCAAACGTCCCGGCCACATGGTGCACCTGGACGTGAAGAAGGTCGGTCGTATCCCTGATGGCGGCGGGTGGCGTGTGCACGGCAAAGGCAGCGAGAAAGCCAAAGCTGTCGCACGTCAGAAGACCCGGGGTACGAAGACTGGGTACGTCTACCTGCATTCGGCCATCGACGGGCACACCCGACTCGCGTACACCGAAGCGTTGCCGGACGAGAAAGCCGCCACTGCCGTCGCGTTCCTCGGACGTGCAAGAGCTTGGTTCGCCAAGCACGGCATCGCCGGGATCGAGCGGGTCGTGACCGACAACGGTTCCTGCTACCGATCCGCAGCTTTCCACGACGCAGTCGGGAACAGTCGACACCAGCGCATCACGCCATACACGCCTCGACACAACGGCAAAGTCGAGCGCTACAACCGGATCCTCGCCGAAGAGTTTCTTTACGCGCGCATCTGGCGCTCAGAAGCCGAACGCGCTGCCGCGCTCGAAGTGTGGAACCGGCACTACAACTATCACCGTCCCCACGGCGCTCACGACGGGCAACCGCCCGCCTCTGCGACACCGACGCGAGTCAGCAACGTCATGGCCTCATACAGCTAGCTGTCGCTCAAAGGCATGAGCGGATCGACGCGTGCTTGCGAATAGCGCAACCCTCAATATTGACTCTCCGCCGGTCTCGGAGGCCGTGTGATGGGCGAGGGCACCTCCGCTCCCCTGGTCGCAGCGATCGAACGCACCTGGGCCGCGATTCAGCAGCGCCACAGCGACGTGCCGGAGGTCGTCGTTACCCTCGCGTCCGGTCGCACGGTCAAGGGCGTGAATCTCGGCCACTTCGCCCCCGATCGGTGGGTGCGTGGTGACGAGGTGGTGCACGAGTTGTTCATCGGCGGTGAAGGACTCTCACGCGGCGGCGTGGACGTGCTCGGCACACTTCTGCACGAAGCCGCCCACGGCGCCGCGAACACGCGAGGAATCAAAGACACCAGCAGACAGGGCCGCTACCACAACGCAGCTTTTCGGAGCATCGCAGAGAGCTTCGGTCTGACGCTCGAGAAAGATCCCCGCATCGGATGGTCAGTCACCACCGTGCCCACGGGAACCGCCGAGACGTACGCGGCCGAGGTTGCGCAGCTCACGGCGGCGATCACCGCCTACCGTCGAAGCGAATCGCCTGACGCGGAGGGCAAGACCAAGAGCAACAACGGCCGCACGGCCGTGTGCAGCTGCAGCCGCAAGATCCGCGCATCCAACGCCGTGATCGACGCGGGCCCGATCCTTTGCGGCCTGTGTGGCACCGAGTTTGAAACCGAAGAACAATACCAAAAAGGCAAGACCCCCTTGACTTGCGGGCAAGGGGGGTCTAGACTAGACTCATGAAAGCACAGCGAACGCGAGACGTGCTGAAGCACCTGAAGAGCATCGGCTGGGTCTATCTGCGCGATGGTCAGGGTAGCCACGAACTATGGGGCCTGCCCGACGAGTCGCAGAAAGCCTCGATCCCGGCAGGGCACAAGGAAGTCTCAGCGGGCGTGCTGCGACAGATCGAGAGGGCCGGGGCGACACTCCCCCAGGCCTGGAAGTGAGAGGGAGGACGCGATGACACAGACATTCGCCGTCAGCGTCGAGCGCGAAGGCCGTTGGTGGGTGTTCGAGATCCCCGAACTCGGCACCGGAGGGCAGGCAGCCTCTCTCGACGAGGTAGATCGCGAGGCCCAGGGTGTCGCTGCGATGTGGCTCAACGTCGACCCCGCCGAGGTGGCCGTCACCGTCGACGTGCGCGCCCCTAAGCAGCTGCTCGACGAGTGGGCACAGGCGGAGAAGGACGAAGCTGAGGCGCGTCGGGCTCAGGCCCGCGCCGCGGAGCGTCGCCGCGCCGTGGTAACCGCGCTCAGGAACGAGAAGTACTCCGCCCCCGACGTCGGCCGCGTACTCGGGATCAGCAAGCAGCGGGTTTATCAGATCGAGAAAGCCAAGGCGAAGGCCTCCGCCTAGGGCGTGTTGATCAAGAGGTTCCGCTCCTCGGTGGGTGAGTCTTGAACGGTGACGCGACAGGAGATCTCTGACGAGGTGTGGGCCGTGATGGAGCCGTTGATGCCGACGGTGACCGGTCGGTCGCGGCCGTGGACGGATCACCGGCTCGCTATCGAGGGGATGGCGTGGAAGTACCGGACCGGTGCGCCGTGGCGTGACGTTCCGGAACGGTTCGGGAAGTGGAACTCGATCTACAAGCGGTTCAACCGGTGGGCCGGGGACGGCACCTGGCAGAAGCTGCTCACCGAGGTGCAGAAGCAGGCCGACGCCGCTGGGGAAATCGACTGGGTCGTCTCGATCGACTCCACGATCGCGCGCGTGCATCAGCACGGCGCGACCCTCGCCCGGGACACAGGGGGCTGTGCCGAATCACAAGAATCCGTGGTCCGAGCCGCCTGATCACGGGATCGGACGCTCCCGCGGCGGGCTGACGACCAAACTGCACCTGGTCTGCGACGGCCGCGGCCGGCCGCTGAGCATGATGATCACCGCCGGGAACATCAACGACACCACGATGATGAGCGCGGTGCTGGAGAACATCCGCGTTCCCCGCGACGGGAAGGGCCGCCCCCGCACCCGCCCCGACCGGGTGCTCGCCGACAAGGGGTACCCCTCAAGGGCGAACCGCGCCTGGCTCCGCGACCGGAGGATCGCGGCGACCATCCCCGAGCGGGACGACCAGATCGCGCACCGCCGCAAGAAGCCGGGCCGGCCGATCGCTTTCGGCGACAAGCAGAAGGAACGCTACAAGGGACGCAACGTCGTAGAACGCTGCTTCAACCGTCTCAAGCAGTGGCGCGGCATCGCGATGCGCTCGGACAAACTCGCCCTCAACTACCGAGCCGCCGTCAGCCTCGCCGCGGCGCTGATCTGGATCAAGACCGATCTCCGCTGAGCGCTTCGCGCTCCTGCAGCGTGCGCTCAAGCTGTCCCACCGTCGGCGCACCCGCAAAGCCGCGCTCGGTCAGATAGACCCTGCACGCCAAGTCGGCAGTGTTCCCCTGGGACGGGAACAAGTCCTGACCGTCCAGAAGAATCGTGGGCGAGCCCGCGAAACCAGAGCTCACCGCCTCAGCCTCGGTGCGGATCAACACGAACTCCACCGGAACATCGCCCCGTCCGATCGAGTCGAGCACCAGCCGTACTCGATCGCCCGCCTCCTGCCAATTCGGGCAATCCTCGATATGCAGCACCTGGATCTTCACACGCCCATTCTCCCGCGCAACTCGCGGCGGCTGGCCACCCCGCACCTTCTTGATCAACACGCCCTAGCGCTGGGCCCCTCTCCCCCGGTGCCGGCAACTGGCTCTTCGGACATTCGGTGGGGGTCATGGGGTGAGTCCGCCGGCGGCGAGGAGCATGCGGAGCCGGTAGTTGTCGCGGTTGCGGAAGCCGCGGGCGAGGCGGCGGTGCAGCTCGATGATCCCGTTCACGGCCTCAGTGCCGCCGTTCGATGATCGTCCGGTCGTGAAGTAGGCCAGGAACGCGGCTCGCCAGCGGCGGAGGGTGCGGCCGAGGCGGGCGATCTCGGGGATCGGGCAGGTGTGGAATGTGTCGACGACCTTCTCCGCGATCTGGCGGCCCTCGGCGAGGTCCTTCTGGTGGTAGGCGGAACGCAGTTGCTGGGCGCACTGCCATGCGACGAACACCTCGTCGTGCGCGGGGTCGGCCTCGATCGCTGCCGCGAGCCTGGTCCGCTGCTTCTCGGTGAGGTTCTCGGCGCCGGCGCGGAGGATGGTCTGGATCCCGTAGAGCGGGTCGCCGGTCCGACCGCGATGCCCGAGGGTGTCCTGCTGGACGCGGCGGCGGACCTCGTCGACGGCGGCGGTGCCGAGCTTGACGACGTGGAATGCGTCCAGCACGGCCGTGGCGTCTTCGAGCTGGTCGTCGATCGCGGTCTTGTAGCCGGCGAACGGGTCAAGAGCCGCGACTTTCACGTTCTGCCGGAACGCTTCGCCGCGTTCGGCGAGCCAGGACGCGTAGGCCTTCCCGGAGCGGCCCGGCACCAGGTCGAGCAGCCTGGCCCGCGTCTTCCCGTCCGCGTCGCGGCTCAGATCGACCATCCCGGTAAGCTCCTTCGGACCGCGCTTGCGGGGGTCGACGTGATGCCAGATGTGCTCATCGACACCGAGCGTGGTGACGTTCTCGAATCGGGACTCGTCGGCCGCGAGCCGCTCCAACTCAGGCTCGACAGCGCGCCACACCGTCTTCCACGACGTGCCGAGCTGACGGGCGATACCGTGCACGGTGGCGTGCTCGCGGCGCAGCTGCCCGATCGCCCAGCCGACGGCGCGCGTGGTGATCGACCCGCGCCGGGCGACCAGACCCGGGAGCTGCTCCACGAACGTCCGCCGCGCGCATCCCACCTCGTCGCACCGCCAGACCCGCTGCCGCCATACGATCCGCACCCGCGTCGTCGCGGGCACATCATGAAGCACCCGTCGACGGCGTCCGCGGCCGGTCGCGACGACCCCACACGAGGGGCAGCCGGTCGGCGCCGCTGGCGTCGAGACCGTCACCACCAGCAGCCCGTCGCGACGGTCGACGCGCTCGACATGGACATCGGGAAGACCCAGCAGAACGTCGCAGCGGGAACACGGATCAGCGGCAGAGCGCGCGGAAGCGCACCCCGAAGTAGGGTGAAGCACGTCGAGGTCCTCGTGAAGATCAGACAGTTAGCGCTACTGATCCTCGGGGACCTCGACCCCTACCCGCCGAACCCCACCCGGCAAGCCTCACCCCCACCGAATGTCCGAAGAGCCTTCAAACGGCAGATCATGGAGGAGGACACTCCCCGCATCCTCCGCAAAGATCGCCCGCTCAGTCGCGACGCCTCGTTCCTGCTCATCTTTCTCTGCCAGGAGTGCGCCCACGCCGACCCCCAGGACGAGCTCGTCGTGGTCACCCGGGCTCAGATCGACGAGTTCCTTAGCGCCTACCGCCAGGATGACGACGGCGACCAGGCGAAGTTCGATCGTCGCGTCACCGCCGCCATCCGGCAGCTGCAGGATCTGCGGCTGCTCAACCAGGACCCTGACGCCGACTACCTCTACACGATCTCGCCAGTCGTGGTACCTCTTGTCGGTGTCGATGAACTGACGCGGCTGGAAGCGGCATACCGGCTCGGGGCAGGCGCCACCGCAAATGACGGGAATGGCACCGAAAACTCAGCCCAGCTCCTTGACGAGGAGTCCTGATGCTAATCAATGGGCAGTTCCGCATCGAGAAGGTCCAGGTCCTGAACTGGGGCGGATACTCCGACCTACAGGTCATGCATGTCGAACGTGCCGGCACCGCGATCCTCGGACCGTCCGGACGCGCGAAGACGCAACGTGAGCGTTGGGTTTACCGCACGAGACGGGAGGTGGGAACGATGGGCTGGGATGTTGAGGGCAGGAAGCGCCGCATCCTCGACGCGGCGGTGGCCGAGTTCGCCGCGCACGGGCCGCACGGCACGACCATCGAGCGCATCGCCAAGGCCGCCGGGGTGAACAAGGAGCGCGTCTACACGCACTTCGGGGGCAAGGACAGACTTTTCGCCACCGTACTGCGCGAGGAACTGGCGAAGGTAGCCCGCGACGTGCCCGTCGAATCATTCGCAACCGAGGACGTGGGCGACTACGCCGGGCGCGTCTACGACTACCACCGCGAGCACCCCGAACTCGGCAGGCTCATGCGCTGGGAAGGGCTCGTCTTCGACACCGAAGTACCCGACGAGGCCGAGCGGCGCGAATACTACGGATACAAAGTCGCCGCCATGACCGACGGACAGGCCAAGGGCACAGTAACGAGCGACCTCGACGCCGACCACCTGATGTTCCTCGTGCTCTCACTCGCCGGATGGTGGTCAGCGGTACCGCAGGTCGCCCGCATGATCACCGGAGCCGAGAGCGACGCCGAACACGCACGCCGCCGTGCCTCCGTCGTCACCGCTGCCCGAAGACTCATCGGGCAGTAATCAGGTCACGAAGTTCGCCGAGAAGACTAGTCACTTCATCGAACCGAACTCCGAAAGTTCCCTCGAACTTTGTGACGCCAACTCTTGCCAGCGACACTCTGTGCGACGCTCTCGCGCTGACGCTCGGCTCCATCAGTCATCTGCCCCCTATCTCAGTGAGGCACGTATTTTACGGCGGGGCCGTAGTGCGCACCTCTCTCACGAGACGACTCGTGAGGGAGGCCAGAGTGAAGGGTGGAGTGAAGCTGTTCCACGGCAGCGGTGCTGCCGCGCGCGCCTATGTCGAGGCCGACCGCTCCCGCGCTGACGAGTACTACCTCGGCGCAGACCAGGCCGTGGCCGAGTACGCCGTGATCGACGCGACCGGCGAGGTCACCGCTGCTCGGTCGCTGTCGGCGGATGAGTACGAAGCCTGGGTCGATTGGGTGAACCCGGACACCGGGGAGTCGATGGGTACCCCGCGCAAGCCGGGCAAGGTGCGTCGGGGGTCGCCGTTGTTCGCGGAGATGACGATCAACGCGCCGAAGAGCCTGTCGGTCGCCGCCGCACTCCACCCGGACGTGTCCGAGGCGTTGGACGCGACGCAGCGGGATGCGGCGCGGGAGATTCAGCACTTCCTTGGTCAGCATTCGGTCACGTTGGCGGGGCCGCGCGGCGCGCAGGAGGTGCTGCCGGTCGAGCACATGCAGACCGTCGCGATCACGCACAAGACGAGTCGTGCGGGTGATCCGCACCGGCATATCCATTTCCAGATTGGCACGAGGGTGTGGGCGGGCGGGAAGTGGCGGGCGCTGACCACGGCGGCGTTGTTCCAGCAGCAGGGCGCGATCCGTGCTCTCGGTACGGCGGTGATCGCCGCGCACCCCCAGCTCGCCGCCACGCTCTCCGAGCATGGCCTGACCCTCGACCCCGTAAGCGGTGAGGTTGTGGAGTTGGAGCCGTTCAACGCCGTCATGTCGAAGCGGTCGGCGCAGATCAGACGCAACCTGGAACGCATGGAGGCCGAGTGGCAAGCGAAGCATCCCGGCGAGACGCCCGGCCCGGTGTTGACCGCTCGGATGCAGGACGCGGCGTGGGCGTTCCAGCGGCCCGGCAAGAAACCGGCGGACTTGAAGAACGAGCAGTGGTGGCAGCAGGAACTCCGAGACGCCGGCTACCACCCCGAGAGCTTGCAGCACCCCGACACCGTTGCGCCGGCATCGCTGGATGACCTCAGCGTGCAACAGGTCGCCAGTCGTGCGCTGGATCGCTGCGCGGCGGCTGCATCGACCTGGGCACCGCACACCGTGCGAGAGCACGTCACCCGCATCACCACCGAGGCAGGCGTGCAAGCGACCCCGGCGGAGTTGCGCGAGTTCATCGACCTCGCCACCGGACTCGCCGCCTCGGATTGTTTCTCGGTGCTGCCGCCGGGCATGGTGCAACCCGAGCACGTCGCCCACCTCACCAGCCTTGGCGTCGTCGCCGCCGAGACCGCACTCCGCGACCAACTCACCGCCGCGACGCCGGAACGGGAGCCGAAGCACCCCGACGTGACCGACGCTGCGCAAGCCGCCGGACTCGACACCGGGCAGACCGTGGCCGCCGCTGCCGTCGCCTCGACCAACCCGCTCGTGATTGTCGAGGGCGCGGCGGGCGCAGGCAAGACCACCATGCTCGGCGTCGCCATCGAGGTTGCAGCCGAGCACGGGCGATCCTCGCGGGTGGTTGCGCCGACGTTGCGTGCGGCGCAGGTCGCCCACGAAGAACTCGGCGTGCCCGCAACCTCCGTCGCGGCGCTCGTGTATGCGCATGGGTGGCGGTGGAACGAGGACGGCGTATGGACACGCCTCGCACCCGGCGACACCGACCCTGCAACCGGGAACATCTACACCGGCCCACCAAACGACGCCGTGCTGTCGCGGGGTGAGCGGGTGATCGTGGACGAAGCGGGGATGCTCGACCAGGACACCGCCCTCGCTCTGCTGACCGTCACCGCCGAGGCAGGCGCGTCGGTCGCGTTCGTGGGCGACCGGGCGCAGCTCCCGGCGGTCGGGCGCGGCGGGGTGCTCGACATGGCCGCCCAGATTCGTGGCCGTACCTACGACATGACCGAACTCCACAGGTTCACCGATGCCGAGTATGCGGCGTTGACGTTGGTCATGCGTGACCGGGAGCACCCCGGCGACGTGTTCGACCGACTCGCCACGATGGGCCTCGTGACCTTGCATGCCGACGAGGAAGCGGCCCGCGAGCACATCACCGCCCACGCCCACGACGGCGAAGCGATCACCGTCGCCACCAACGACGAGGCCACCGAGCTGAACGAGCACATCCGCGCCGGGCGGGTCGAGCGCGGCGAGGTCGACGACACTATGACGACGACCGGCAGCGACGGGCTGAGCATCGGCGCTGGCGACCTGATCCAGACCCGGAAGAACAGCAGCGACCTCGGCGTGGCAAACCGGCAGCAATGGATCGTGCAGCATGTGACCGACGAGGGCAGCGTCTACGCCCGCGAAGTCAGCGGCGGAGGCAAGCACAGCCGCACCGTCGCCCTCCCCGCCGAGTACGTGAGCGAGTGGGCGCACCTGTCGTATGCCGCGACCGCCTACGGCGTCCAAGGCGCAACCGTCGATGCCTCCCACACGGCCTTGTCGGAGGCGACGAGCGCGGCAGGCGTCTACGTCGGCATGACGAGAGGCCGCCAACAGAACCAACTCCACGTCGTCGCCGCTGATATGGCGGATGCGCGGGCGCGGTTCGTTGAGGCGATGGAACGCGACCCGGCAGACCGTGGCCTCGACCACGCCACCGCCCAAGCCATCGACGCCGTGCAAGGCCTCGTCAGCGATGGCCCCGTGCAGCTCATCACCGAAGAACTCGCCCGCCTCACCGCCGAAGCCGAACGAGCCGAACGTGCGGCGGAACGCTGGGAGCAGACCGCTGCCAGGTTCGACGCCCAGCGCGCAACACACAAGACCGAGGACGACGAGCACGCCGACGTGCTCCGCCACGCCGAGGACGAGGCGGCGCGCATCCGTGCCGAAATCGCGGAACCGTTGACGGTGCAGGCCGAGGCAGACGGCACCACCTATCTCGATGCTGTCGAGCGCGAGGCCGCCGCAAGCAGCCGACTCGCCACCGTCGGCAGGCTCGGCAGGCGCAAGGCCCGCGCGGAGCACCGCCAGACGAGCGAGCACACCCGGACGGTTCGGGCACGGGTGCGCGAAACATGGGGCGAACCACCCCGCACCACCGACACCCTGCCCGAGTGGGCGGCACGACAGGCCGAGCGTCGCGCCGAGGCCGATCCCCGCGTGATCGACGCCGCCCAGCACGTCGAGGCCGCGCGAGCCGACCGTGACGAGTTGCGGCAGCGGCACGAGCAGGAACGCCGGGCGTTGCTGGTCAGCGAGTACGGGCCGCAGGCGGTGATGCGCCACCGGGTCGGGATGCGACTGCCGAACCCAGCACAGCAAGCAGGACAGGCGCACCAGCAAGCCACCGCGCTCCGAGCCGAGGCCGACTACCTCCGCGCGCTACCGATCCGCGACGCCGCCGCACGGATCGAAACCACCCGCGCCGAGCACGAAGCAAGGCAGCAAGCACTCGCCGAACGCGAACGGCAACTCCGCGAGCCGACCGAACGCGACCCGCGGCGCAACGACCCGCGACATGACGGGCCAGCACGCGGCCTATGAGCATCAGCAGCACGTCGCGTCGGCGTGACGTTCACAGCAGCCCCGCAACCCGAGCCACAGACGCCCAGCGCGATTGTCGGCCGTTCGACGTACACTTGAATACATGACACCCGACACCGCAACTCTGATCCGAGACGGCCTCGCGCTCGACGCCGATCAGCGCGCGGTCGTCGCTAACGCCCTGCTCGAAAGCCTCCATGATGCAGACGACGAGAGCGAGGTCGATGCAGCCTGGCGTGCCGAGGCTACCCGGCGACTGGCCGAGGTGCGTGAGGGTGCGGTCGATCTGGTGGATGCCGACGAGCACTACGAGCGTTTGCGCGCCTTGCTCACCGCATGACCTTGGCCCAGCGAGAGCACCCCGAGGCCGTCGCGGAGTTCGACGCCACCGTGCGCTGGTACGAAGACCAGGAGCCAGGGATCGGCCTTGCGCTCATCGACCGAGCAAGGCAAGCCCGGAAAGACCTCGACCAATGGCCGAACGCCGCCCCACCATTCACGACCGCTGACGATGGCACCGTGATCCGCAGCAAGGCCGTTCGCGGATACCCGTACCGCATCGTCTACACGGTGGAGCCGGACACGATCCTGATCCTCGCCTACGCCCACGAGCGCCGCGAACCCGGCTACTGGCTCCACCGGCTGAACGACTGAACAGCACGCCGCCGGGCTCATGGCTCGGATCGGGTCTCGCGTACATTTCTGGCGCCGTCGAACCCGGTGGTGAGGTCAGCGAGGAGCAGCTCCGCCGTCTCATGGGGCACGGCCAGGACCCCAACACGAGCGAACAGTTGGGTCGTCCGTACCGCCGATTCGCAAGCACTGCCGAGCGAGTTGCCCGTCGGCTTGAGAAGCTTCCCGAGACCCTCGCTCCCGCTGATAGGGGTGCACAGGTGGCGTTGATCGAGGCGGAAGAGGCAGGGAAACCGACGGGTGTGTTCGGCGAAGTCGGTGAGGCGGGCGAGGTTCTGTCGGGTCTTGACGGCGAGGTAGCGGCCGTTGACTTTCCGGTCTTCGTTGATCTCAAGCAGGGCTTCGGCGGCATGCTGGCGGACGTAGGGGTCTTCGGCGTCGTCGGCGGCGATCTGTGGCCCAGACTTCGCGAATTCGGGCAGGGGTACTAAAGCCCACCCCCTGTTCCCGATCGGGCACACTGCAGAACTTACTCTCTCCCTCGCCGCCATCTGCAGTGCACGCGACTTCGCGATGGTTTGGACGCGGCTGTCGAGCGAGCCGAAGGTGAGGCGAGCAAGGCAGATCGCGCCTACGTTCGAGCCATCACCTTCGCCGCCGGTCAGTTGCTTCGCGCAGTCGCCGAAGTCCACCGGGCAAGCCTGGCGAGCCGTATTCGTCGGCGGTCTCGAGGCAGCGGTCGTGTGTGCAGCGCATGATGGCGGAGAGCCGGTCCTGCGTGTAGTCGAATGTCCAGGAGCCGCGCGAGGCGTTCTGCTGCGTCTCCAGAGCGCGCTGAATTTACCAGATCGGTGACGATTTTGGTGTTCTTGGTGGACTAATGACCGTTCTCGGGCAGGTCAGAGTCCCGCGCGGCGGCTTCGCCGTTGTCGAGGGACGCAAGCGTGGCCATCTGGTCGGTGCTAAGGCGGAAGTCGAAGACCGAGAGGTTCTCGACCAGGCGTTTGGGGTCTGACGATCTCGGCACCGGCACGAGGCCCTGCTGCACGTGCCAGCGGAGCACCACCTGTGCCGCCGTTCGTCCGACGTCCGCCGCGATCTGCACGATCGTCGGGTTCTCCCGCAGCTCGGGCCCGCGGCCGAGCGGGCTCCAGCTCTCGGTCACGATACCGAGCACCTCGTGCGCGCGTCGAGGAACGGTACGGGCGATGTCGGGGCTGAGCTGGATCTGGTTCACGTCGGGCACGACCCCGGTCGCGGAACCGACGACGGCGGTGCGAGTCGCTTCACGGTTGGGCAAGGAGATGCCGGCCCATTGCACCTCCACGGGAAAGGTTCTCCTGGCGCAGCTCCCGCGAGAACAATTGGACCGTCTCTACCCCGACGAGCAACTCTCACAGGTGACTCCGCAGTCGATCCGTACCAAGACCGAGCTCCTCGCACAACTGGATCTTGTCGCGAAGCAGGGCTATGCAACGAACCGGGAGGAGAGCGAGGAGGGCGTGGCCTCGGTGGCCGTGGCCGTTCCCTCGGCGAGCGGGCTGCGGTTGGCGATCAACGCATCTGCCCCGGTGTTCCGCTTGCCTCCCCGCAAGGTGAAGACCCTCGTCGCACTCCTCGATGAGGCAGCCGTACGTCTGGCCGACCTGACCTCCTGAAGGCTCGTCGTCTCTTTCCCCTGCGACCTGGTGCAGGGGTCGTTCGGCGCGTTCTGAAGAGAGCTCGAGCCATGCTGGACTGTTGGCGCCGCGCAAGCTATTGTGTCTTCTAGTTAGGAACAAGTTCTGCTCAGCAGATAAATATGCG
Organism: Microbacterium paraoxydans; assembly: GCF_019056515.1. Taxonomy (NCBI): domain Bacteria; kingdom Bacillati; phylum Actinomycetota; class Actinomycetes; order Micrococcales; family Microbacteriaceae; genus Microbacterium; species Microbacterium paraoxydans. The sequence goes on along the minus strand of NZ_CP064874.1, from coordinate 88,346 downwards.
AAGAGGATGATCAATGCAGATCGTACTGGTGCACGGCGGATGGGTAGGCGGCTGGGTGTGGGACGGCGTCGCCGACGAATTGCGCAGAATGGGGCACGAGGTGATCGCGCCGACGCTGCGCGGTCTCGAAGACGGTGACGTGGACCGCTCCGGCGTCACGATGAGCATGATGGCGCGCGATCTGATCGATCAGGTAAGAGAGCTCACCCAGCTCGACATCGTGCTCGTCGGTCATAGCGGCGGAGGTCCGCTCATCCAACTCGTCGCTGAGGCGATGCCCGAGCGCATCGGCCGGGTCGTCTTCGTCGACGCCTGGGTGCTGCGCGACGGCGAGACCATTAACGACGTGCTCCCCGATCCGTTGGTCGCAGCGACGAAGGCGCTTGCGAGTCAGTCCGACGACAACACCATCGTCATGCCGCCTGAGCTCTGGGCCGCGTCTATGCAGGACATGTCCCCGTTCGAGCAGCAGCAGCTCGCCGCGCTCGAGCCGAGGCTCGTCCCAGCGCCGGCAGGCTGGTCCGATGAGCCGATCCGCCTCGACCGGTTCTGGGCGAGCAGCATCCCGTCAAGTTATGTGTTCCTCGCTCAGGACCAGGCCGTTCCCGCTGAGATCTACCAGGCCGCGGCCGGGCGGCTTGATAGTCCGCGCACGATCGAGATCGACGGAAGCCATTTGGTGATGCTCACGCATCCGGAGAGGCTCGCACGGGCCCTCGACGCCGTCATTGCCTAACAGGCCTGGGGAAGCTATGGATTCGATTTCACGCCCAGACGACGTCGCGCCGATCTCGTACACCGAACTGGCGCCGTCGGGTGCGCCTGCTCGGTGGATCGTCCTCGTGCACGGGGGTGGTGCCTCGAACGAGTACTATCTCGAGACGCCCGACGGCCGACAGGGCTGGGCGGCACGATTCGTATCGCATGGCTACGGTGTGCTGGTGGTGGACTGGCTGGGGTTGTCCTATGAGGCGGCCCAACACGTCGATGATCGTGCGGCGTCTGCGCGGCTGGACTATGAGAGCGTGTGCCGAGGGATGGGCGTGTTCCTCTCTGGTCTCGGCCGGAACGTCGTGCTGGTCGTGCACTCGATGGCAGGTCCGATTGGCTTCCGCCTCCTAGAGACGCATGGCGATCTCATCGACGGGCTCGTAGCCGTCGCTCCGGGCCCGCCTGGAAATATACAGGCGGTGCCCGAGATCGTGAGGGAGTCCGACCAGGAGGTCTCCATCCGTGGAGCGGCCATCGACTGGACCATCCCGAAGATGGGTTTCTGGGAACCCACAAGCGCCTTCGTGAACGACAAGGCCATCGGACCCAGCCGGCGGTTCCCCCGCGAGTGCATCGAGGTGTTCCGCCGCACCCTTCGGCCGATCCCGGCCCGGATGCTTTATCAGCGTCAGAACATCGGTGGGAGCCAAATGAGGATCGGGCCGACCGACGCGTTCACGAACAAGCCGATTCTCGTCTTCACGGGTGGAGCCGATACCGACCACCCCTCGCAGCTGGATCAGGACATCGTGGCCTGGCTCACCGATCAGGGCGCCGCCGTCACCTTCTGGTCGTCCGAACTGCCTCTTCTCGCTGGGAACGGCCACTCGCTGATGGTCGAAGACAATAGCGACGAGATCGCTGACGAGATCGCGCGGTGGATCACGGCGCTCTGACTCGCCACCGTATCGTCCCGGCCATTATTTCAGCCGACCCGACGTCCCCAACAGCGGAGGAGAACGCCAGTCGTTTCCTTCGTGTCACTCGAGGGAACGCTGTGCCAGCTCGTTGCCGACTACGACTTGGTCGATCGGGCCCTTGCTCGAACTCCTCATTTCATACGTCTGGCGATGGACTCAAGGGAGATGTTCGCCGACGGCCGCGTGCAACTCCAGGTCATCGGTGGACAGCTGAGGCGTCTGCCACGACGCATCGAGACGATCGGTTCGCAGCTCGAACGGAACGTTCGGGCTGAGCATAAGGATGTTCCGAGACCTCCAGGAACGCGGATGGATCGGTTCGTTGGTCGGGGAGCTGACGACCACCCTGGTTGGCGTGGCGCTTATCGTCGCTGCGGTGCTACTTTCGGTCTCGGGGGGTGGCCCCCAGCTCGCCCCGACGTCGCACTCCTACCGTTCCTAGGGGCGGGGTGGTCGGCCTCGCGGGCAGGCTCCTCGTGCTGAGGCCGCTGCGCACCTCCTTGATGCGCACCACGCTGATCGCCGGATCCTGGCAAACTATCCCGCGACGCGAATTCGCAGGGGGTGTCGGCGCGACTTTCGATCGACGTACAGTGCCGTCCGTTAACAAACGATCGGTTCGTGCGACCGAACTGTCGAACGCCTGTGCATCGCTGCGGCGAGTTCCTCATGGCGCAGTACCTGGGTTTCGCTTCCGGAAGAAGATTTCACGAACCCCAGCGACACGGTGTTGCGGTGACGTTCGACGAAAGAGAAGAAGGATGGCCCGGCGAATCCCAATCGCGCGAAGTCTCGCCTTCGAAATGACAGAAGCGCTCCTGTGCTCGCGCGTCGGTTACTTCGCACCTTCTAGGTGTGACGTTATCAATTAGGGTGATGACGACCGGTGACGGGTACCGGTACCTGCTGAACTCTGTCGTGTCCGGTGACGGCGACCGCGACGCCTCGTCTGTGTTGACGCGGTATTACGCGGAGGCCGGGACTCCTGGCTCGATGTAGCGCCGAGGGGGTCGCTACTGGTCGGTTCCGACGTTGTGTTCAACCCAGTCGCGCAGATGCTTCAACGGGGCGGCTGCGCTGTGTCCGAGGTCAGTAAGTTCGTACTCCACGCGAGCGGGAACCTCGGGGTAGACGGTGCGAGTGAGCAGGCCGTGGTCTTCCGGAAAGTGTCAAGGCGGGTGAGACAGATTCCGTCAGGCGGTCTGTATGAGGGCCTCCTGTGAGGGCTGGTTGATCCAGGCGGCCTCGGGCAGCTTGGGCGCCTGGGGTCGGCGGTGGCCGAAGCGCTCGGGACGGGCGGCGTAGGCCGCGTCCAGGGTGGCCTGGCGCTGGGCGCGGACCTGCCCGGCGGTGCCGAAGTGGACGCTGGCGGGGGTGTGCAGCCCGATCCCGCAGTGGCGGTGCTCGTGGTTGTAGTAGGCGAAGAACTGCTCGGCGAACGCGCCGGCGTCGGCCAGGGACCCGAAGCGCTCGGGGAAGACCGGGGCGTACTTCAGCGTCTTGAACGCCGCCTCGCTGTAAGGGTTGTCGTTCGACACGTGCGGGCGGGAGTGCGACCTGGCCACCCCGAGGTCGACGAGCAGCTGAGCGACCGGTTTGGAGGTCATCGAGGTCCCGCGGTCGGCGTGGATCGCCTCCGGCACGCCATGGATGCCCATGGCGTGCTCGAGCAGGTTCTTGGCGATCTCGGCGTCCTCGCGGGCCGCGATGGTCCAGCCCACGACGAACCTGGAGAAGATGTCGAGCACGACGTACAGGTCGTAGTACACGCCCCGCTCCGGCCCCTTGAGCTTTGTGATGTCCCAACTCCACACCTGCCCCGGCGCCGTCGCGACGAGCTCGGGCCGGGTCCGGGGCGGGTGGCTCGCCTGCCGGCGCCGTTCCCCGGCCATGTCGTGCTCGCGCAGGATCCGGTGCATCGTGGACATCGAGCACAGGTAGGTGCCCTCGTCCAGCAGCGTGGCCCAGACCTGGGCGACCGACTTGTCCGCGAACCGCTGGCTGGTCAACACGGCCAGCACGTGGGCCCGCTCGGCGGCGGACAGCTTGTTCGCCGGTGCCGGCCGCGGTGTCCGTGGACGTGGCGGTGGCGGGTTCTTGGCCCGGTAGTGACTGGCGCGGGAGCGACCCAGCAGCGCGCACGCAGCCGCGGTGCCGACGTGCTCGGCCAGCCCGTCGACGGCCGGGTTGATCACCGCGGCGACCGCGGCGGCTTGTCCGCGCTCTCGGAGAGCGTCTCCAAGAGCGCGTGTGCTTTTCCCATCAGGTCCAGCGCCGCCCTGGTCTTGGCCAGCTCGGCCTCGGCCTTCTCCGCCCGGGCCCGTAGCGCCTGCAGCTCCCGCTCGCGCCGGTCCCGCGGCTTGCTGCCCAGCCCGGACAGCGAGCCGGCGGCCGCGGCCTTGCGCCACTCGATGATGTGGGAGGTGTACAGGCCCTCCCGGCGCAGGATCTCCCCACGCCCAGAGCGGTCCGCGGCGTCGTACTCGGCCAGGATCGCCGCTTTGAACTCGGCGGTGAACGTCCGCCTCTTGGGCCGGTCAGCACGAGGAGCCATAGCCCCATCATCGGTGCCGACGTCAGCAACCGTCATCGTCATCTCAGTATTGGTCCGTTCTCGCCCCGTGCAGTGCGAAGGTCAGCAGTGCTGGTGTCTCACCCCATCCTGACGCACAGGGGGCGGCTGGACGATCTCACCGAGTGGGCGCATGGTTTCACCGGCCGGGCCCAGTCGTTCCCCGGCTACCGGGCCTGGAGTCCCGCGGGGTGGTGGTCTTTCGGGCCCGCGGCGTCGTGACCGCGACGGGGTGAGCCATCGTGCGATGGTCAGTGAGAACGACCAAGAACTCACACAGAAAGACGACACCGCACGATGGCTCTTGACCAGTCTGCCCTCCTCGAGCTGCTCGGGGAACTGAAGCTCACCGGCACCACCGACCGCATCCGAGCCGCGACCGAGCGGCTCTACCAGGAGCTGATCGACGCGGAGACAGCCGCATTCATCGGCGCCGCCCCCTACGAGCGCACGAGCGAGCGCACGACTACCCGCAACGGTTCCCGGCCGCGGGTGCTGTCGACCACGGCTGGGGATCTGGAGTTGCGGATCCCGAAGTTGCGGCAGGGGTCGTTCTTCCCGTCGCTGCTGGAGCGGCGCCGCCGGGTCGACCAAGCCTTGTTCGCGGTCGTGATGGAGGCCTACCTCCACGGCGTCTCAACCCGGAAGGTCGATGACCTCGTCAAAGCGCTCGGCGCTGACACTGGCATCTCGAAGTCCGAGGTGTCCCGCATCTGCCAAGGGCTCGACGCCGAGGTCGCATCGTTCCGCGACCGCTCGCTGTCTGACATCGCCTACCCCTACGTGTTCCTCGACGCGACCTACTGCAAGGTCCGCATCGACCACCGTGTCGTGTCCCAGGCGGTCGTCGTCGCGATCGGCGTCGCCGCTGACGGGCGGCGGGTCGTGCTGGGCTTCGATGTCGGAGACAGCGAGACCGAGGAGTTCTGGAAGCAGTTCCTGCGCTCGTTGAAGACACGAGGTCTGGGCGGGGTGAAGCTGGTGATCTCCGACGCCCACGCCGGACTGAAGAAGGCCGCAGCGACCGTGTTGCAGGGCGCCGCCTGGCAGCGCTGCCGCGTCCACTTCATGCGCAACGTCCTGACCGCCCTCCCGAAGGGCCGGCAGGAGATGGTCGCCAGCGTGATCCGCACGATCTTCGCCCAACCCGACGCCGAGCACATCGATGCCCAGTTCGACGAAGTCGTGCGCATGATCGAGCGCGTCCACCCCAAGACCGCCGTGATGCTCACCGACGCCCGTGACGACATCCTCGCGTTCAAAGCGTTCCCCGCCCGGCATTGGCGACAGATCTGGTCCACGAACCCGCTGGAACGCCTCAATCGGGAGATCAAGCGCCGCACCGACGTCGTTGGCGTGTTCCCGAACAACGCCGCCCTGCTCCGCCTGGCCGGCTCCGTCCTCGTCGAGCAACACGACGAATGGGAAGCCGCCGACCGCCGCTACTTCTCCGAAGCCTCCATGACCGAGCTCACCGCGACCACCCCCACCATCGACGAGGCGGTGATACTCCCCGAGATCACCGCCGCCTAAACTAACGACAGCTGATCATCGCAACGAAGCGAAAGACCACCACTCAAACGGACGCGGCCGATTCCAACGCGATGTGCAGCACCGTGTCCGTACTGACTTTGAGTCGGTAGACCGCTCGCTCAAGCCGCAACCGGCGCAGGTGCGCTTTCGGGTTCTCACCCACGACCGCACGGAAGACGCGGTGAAAGTGATGCGGCGAAAGACCAGCGACCGCCGCGATCTCGGCGAGGGTCACCGGCTCCTCGAGACGCTCCTCCATCCAGTGAAGTGCCCGGCTCACACGTTCCGCATGCCGCTGAGCGGTGAGTGGAAGGACGACTGAGGACACGCTTCGAATCTACGAGCGCCGGTCAGTCGGCGTCTCGACGTTTTTTGCGAATCCCACCGAAGCGACTCGCCCCAATGCCCCGAAAGGTCCATATGGACATCGCGTAGACATCTCCCCTGCGAAATGGACAACTCGGAGCGTGACATCTGTAGGAACCGGCTGACGATGAACTGCTGTCGGTCGTCAGAACTGGTCTGCGAGCGCCCTCCGCTGCGCATCCCAATCGAAGTCCTCCAACGTTTTGCGAGCCGGTAACCCGGCGGCCTTGATCCGCAGCTCTGCGCCCGAAGCGTTGCGCGCCGTGGTCTTCCGCGTGAAGGAGCCTGAGTGGGACACTTCTTCTGAGGGCCACCTGTAGGGATCGCTTTGGGGTCGTCGACCGCGCATGAAGGGAGAACCGTGATGACTGGGGATGAAGTGTTCGACACGATCGCTCACGAGATGACTGCGCTTGACGGTGTGTCACGGAACCACCGCGGCAGTCTCATCGTCTCGGGAAGCAGCAGTGGCGCCGTGCGCGCCATGACCAGCGGCGGGCAGGTGGTGGTGAAGCTTGACCCAATGCGCACGGCGGCTCTCGTTGACGCCGGCGTCGGGACACACTACAAGGGTCAGAAGAACGCGTGGCTCCAGCTTCCGGCCGACCTCGACTTTGATCACGTGCGCGGTCTCATCCTCGAGGCGCTGACTGCATGAGAAACCCTTCTTGATTGATGGTCCTGTCCCCTGGTGTGGTGGAGGATCCGGCCGGGTTGTCTTCGTCGTAGACGTTGGTGAGCCATCGTGGTGATAGTCAGTGAGGGCTCGTCGGATCTGATCGACGCGGGAAGCGACCGTGTGGATCGTTGCCGCTCCGCACGATCTCACCACGGAGCGCACCGCCCGCCGCAACTGGACCCGCCCGACGACGCTCGCCACCTGGCCGGGGAGGTCGACCTGAAGGTTCCCAAATACCCGGGGGCGTGACTCACGCCTCGAGGTTCTCGGTCCCGACGAACGCGTTGTGACGCCAATAGATGTTGTCCCGGAAGTGCGCAAACCCGACGCTTTCGTACGACGCAGCGACCTTCTTTCGGGAGCGCCGAAACTCGATCTCGGACAGGTGCTCCCACGGCACCGGTTGCGCGCGGAGAACGATGAGAGTCTCCCTCCCCGTGCCGGTCACCGTCTCCACCAGCGTCGTGAGCAGACGTGGACCAAGGCGCTGACCCCGGTACGGTGGCTCCACAAAGACGCCCTCGACGATCACGAGCTGCGACACCTGCTCGCCAACCAGCGGATCGCGGGAGTCGAGCCACTCGAAGACGTTCTCATCACCGAGAATCGACTCGGTGATCTCGAATGCTTCGCCGCCTACTTGATCGAACACGTCAACGACGTCACCCACCCGGTCGAGGTCGACGGTGTACGCAGTAGCGCGCGCGATGACACGACGCTCCGGCTCCCCCTCGTCGTCGTCATCGAAGATGTACAACGTCGCGTCAGCGGAGATCTTCGCGACGCCCGACGGCAACTCCGTCCAGTTCACGGAGTCCGGTACTCCGACCAGTGGCCGCGTGACCTTCACAATGCACTCAATATCCGTGAGGTCCACGTCAAGTCGCGCAACAACAGCAGACATACTCACCCCTTCAACAACGGATACGCGGCAACGGCATCGTGCCGACAATACCCGGGCGCTAGCCGCGATCCAGCAGAGAAGCTGAGGCGCTGTGAAACCGCCGCCCACATGATCGCGACGGTCGGCCGGCGTCCGAAATGTCCATATGGACATCGCGTGGACATTTCAACTGCGAAATGGACATTTCAGAAAGATCCCTACAAGATCGACGCTTGACCCGCACGCAGAAACCCCCTACTCTGTGAATGTCACATTCACTACTAACTGAGTAGAGGGAGACCCCACAGACCCACAGCCAGGGGAACCGCGCAACGCCGTTCCCCTCCCAGGGACAGGCGCCACACCGCAGCCTGACGAGCGCTCGCCGCGCTCTTCGCTCCGTCCCTCACGGCGACCGCCGTCCTCCCAACCAGGTCGCCGCCGCGGGGGCGGCTCCGTGACATAGCCGCCCCCGCACCTTCCCCTTCATGTCCGCGAAGAGAACGATCCGCGGCCTATACCCACAGACGCATCGGAGGATCCCATGGACAGCATCGACACCACCGCACCGGCAGACTGGCACGACTTCTACGTCGACCCCTTCCCCGGCCGCAAGGGCTCCGAGCGGATCACCGACACCTGCGGCAAGTGCATCGGCACCGGCCTGTACACCGGGCCCACCCACTTCACCGATGGCCACGGTCGCCCGATCTGCTTCGACTGCCACGGCACCGGCACTCGCAGCCGGCTCGTCAGCAGCGCTCGCGCCACCGCCCGCGCCCACGCGAAGGCGCACGCCGAGCACATCGACACGACGCGCGCGATCACCGCCCGTCGCGCTGCCTTCGAGGCCGAGCACCCCGGCCTGCGCGACCAGCTCACCGAAGCTCATCTGAGCATCCGGGAGGGCAACCCGCTGCGCGAGAAGATCGGCTACCTCCTCGACTCGCTCGAGGACTCCACCGGCACCCTCGACGCCGATGAGGTCCGCACTGCCCACGAGCTGCTCGAGCAGCTCGAGCGCGAGCTGGCAGCGCGCCGCCCCGTCCCCACGGGACGCACCCTCATCCAGGGTGAGATCCTCGCAACCAAGACCACCGACACCCAGTGGGGCATCACCGTCAAGATCCTCGTCCAGGGCGAAGGCTGGCGCGTGTGGGGCACCAAGCCCTCCGAGATCTCCTCCGCGACGCGCGGCGACGTCGTCGCATTCACCGCAACCGTCTCCGCCTCGGACGACGACGACAGCTTCGGCTTCTACTCCCGTCCCACCAAGGCGCACATCATCGCCGTAGGCATCCGCCGCACCGCATGAACGAGCGCCTCATGAACAGCCGCACCAGCCTGACGATCTACCCCGCCCACGACGAGCGGTCTCTGCATCCGCCGGCGCCGATACTCGTCGACGAGCACTACTTCGTCCGCTCCGGGCTCGAGCAGCTCCCCGCCCGCCTCATCGGGTTCAGTCCTGCCGGCGCGATCGCCATCACGGCATGGGTCCACGACGTGTTCCGCTCCCCCGAGCTCGCACGCGATCTGTACCCGACCTTCATCATCGCCGGCCGCGTCCACGCCCACCCAATCCCTGCTGCCCGAGTCACCGTGCGCGAGCCCTCCGGCGTCGTCCAGGTCGTCATCACCGACCCGCGAGGCAAGCGATACCGCCCCTACCTCGGCGAAGACCGCGACGTCGCCGACCGCATCGCCGCCGCCTGGGGTTCCCACCGCGGCTACTCAGCCACCGTCGAGCAGATCACCCCGGCGGCTACCGCCTGACCACACGATCGGAGATCACCATGCGCTGCCTGATGTGCGAAGAGCCCACCACCATGTACATCCCATCCGACGACGTCGATGGCGTCGGACTGCACAGCTGCGGCGCGTGCGGCTTCGAGATCGAAGCGCCTCGTGATGAGCCCATGCGCACCGTGCCCGCCGACAGGCAGCGCTCTCGACTTTCGGCGACGACGACGACGACGGTTGCGAGAACGCTGCAACCTCTCTAGTATCAGTGAATGTCACATTCACTACTTTCTGATTGATTGAGGAGATCGCCCATGAGCGAATCGGCAGAGACCGTCACTGAGGATGTCGTCTACGTCGGGCGCAGGCAGGCGGGCAATGGCAAGCTCGCGCACTGGTACCGCACGCTCGTCGACGGCGAGATCTCCGACAAGGAGCTCGGCTCGTACAAGCCGTACACGTCGGCGCCGGTCGGCGCGATCATCACGATCACTCGCCCGATCGACGAGCCGAACTCGCTCTACACCCGCGGGCTGCATGCGCCACGGATCACGGGCGCCTATGCCGACCGCGCGGCCACCGACGAGTGGCGTGTGACCGATCAGGCCGAGGCGCAGCGCGACGCGAACGAGCGGCGCGTCAAGCGGGATCTCGACGGGCTGCCTGCCGAGTTCACCGCAGCACTGGACACCCTGGGCGCGCACTTCTCCCGCCTCAACTCTCCGCAACGGGCGGCGCTGTTGTCGCTCGTCACCGCGAAGCTCCTGCGCTACTGAGGCCGAACGTGATGTCCACCCTCGACCTGCTCGACGACAGCTTCCCGCACGGCACCCCGGACGGGTACCGCCGCGGATGCCGCACTGCAGCGTGCCCCGCGCTCATCCCCTGCCGCACCATCCACACCCGCTATGCCGGCGACTTCTCCTTCGCGAAGCTCATCGACGCCGGCACGCCCCTTGCGGAGATCCTCGAGCGCGACGCAGCCGCACGCGACCAGTCCCGGCAGCGTGACAAGATCGCCGCTCGAGAAGAGCGCCGGGCCGCGGCCGAAGCCACGCAGCCCCGCCGACCCAAGCAGGCCTCGAAGCGCACACCGACAGCACGGCCCGCCCGCCCGCCGAAGACGGCGCCGCTGAGGATCGCGACCCCGCGACCGACGTTGCTGAGGACGCGCACGCATCCTGGCTATCAGTGGATCGACAAGGCCCGCCTCGCGGCCGAGACGCTCCCCGTCGAGCGTGCCAGCACGTTCGCGGAGACGGTCGACGGCTACGAAGCAGCGCTGGATCGTCACGTCGACGAGCTCGCACAGTGGCGCAGCGACCACCGGGATCTGCGCGTCCAGCTGCGTTCCGCGGTCGAGACGCTCAAGACGGCCACCATCGCCGCCGGAAGCGGCCTATCGGTCGGCGGCGTGATCGAGCGTGCTCTGCAGGACGCCACCGCCAGGCATCAGGCAGCAGTCGACGAGCTCGCGAAGCATGATCGCCCGGCACCGCCGGCCAGGCCGCGGATGCCGCGGCCGCAGACCCCGCGGGCCCCTCGCGTCTCCCGACCGCGGCAGCTGCAGCCGCACGGCACCAACGCCTGCCGGGCGCGTGGCTGCGATCGACCGGAGTGCATCGAGGCGGGCCGCGAGTATCACCGGCAGTGGATGGCAAACCGGAAGGAACAGAGCATCCCGGCCGAACACCACGGGACCGCCTACGGCTACCAGCTCGGCTGCAAGGACCGAGATCAATGCCCTGCCGAGATCTCCTGCGCCGACGCATCGCTGACCGAAGAGCGACGCCGGCGGCGGGAAGCCGGCATCGCCCCGCAGGCCCCGCGCGTGCCCGCTGACCCCGTTCGCCGGCACGTCCGACAACTGATGGCCTCCGGCATGACCATCCTCGAGATCGCCGACCGAGCGCAGGCCTCCAAGACCGGCGTGAAAGTCCTTCTCTACGGCCGCTCCGGCGCTCGTAAGGGAGAGCTGCCGGGCGAGATCGAAGCAGCGAAGGCGCAGCGGCTCCTCGCGCTGCAGCCGACCGCCTCCGCTGCGCAGCTCGCACGTTCCGCCTGACATCGACAGCTCAACCGCCGCAAGAAGGCCCCGCCGTTGAACTGGTCGCAGCGGGTCACCATGCGGATGATCGCCGATGGCCGGTCCCCCTCCGGTGGCGCCAGCTACCTCGATACGACAGGCCTGGGGATTCCCGGTGGCACCATCCAGTCTCTCCGCAGGCGCGGTCTGATCGAGCGCTACTCATGGGTCGAACCCGGCTGGGTGCTCACGAAAGCCGGCGTCGATGCCATCAACAGTGGCGCGTGTGACGAACCCGACAGCAGCATCGACGACTAACCTCACCGATCTTCGCAACTCGGGTGTCCGCGAACAGCGCCAAGACCGGCCTATACCCAGCAAGAAGGGCCTGCGGCACAGTCAGGCACGGGGGTTCCCCTACCAGACTCGCAGGCGTATAGTCAGTGAATGTCACATTCACTATTTGATTGAGGAGACAGGCCATGACCATCACCCAGGCCGCAGCCCCCACGGGCACCGCGGTCACCATCGCAGGAACCGTCCGCACACCGCTCACCCTCGTCCGCCGACTCACCGACCGTCAGGCGCGCGTAGGGTTCCGCGTCGAGACCGACGCCGGCTCATACAACGTCCACGCCAACGGGATCCTCGCCGAGATGCTCCGGCTGACGACCCACCGCGGCGACCGTGTAATCGTCCACGGCCCGGCTGTCACGTTCAGCCACCCTGCCCAGACCATCCCCGACCTCGAGGCCGACAGCGTCGAGCTCGACCTCCGCTGACCCACGACGAGGATGGACACCACGACGCATCAGCAGGAGAGAACCCCATGACCCGCATCTTCCACGTCAACGGCAAGCCCGTCGACGTCACCGACGCCGCCGCGGTCCAGGCACTCACCGCGGACGAGTACGCCGACCTGCTCGCTCAGACCCTCAACGACACCGACGCGACCGACACCGAGATCGTCGGACTGCGCCAGGACCAGCCCGACGCCGGCACAGGGTTCATCATCACCAACCCGCCCAACGAGAGCGGGAGCGAGCGATGACCGAGCGCCGGAACAACACAGCCCATCGCCGCGGCGTTGGTGTCCGCAGCGCGGAGGCTCGACGATGCCCCGTGTGCGGACGCGGCGCCGCGCTGGTGAGCGTCACTCCCCGCCCGCTCACGCCAGAGGAGACGACCACCTACTGCCGGTGGGACGACTGCACCTATGCGCGGGTGGTGCCCTCTTCGAGTGATCTGTCGCGGCTGCGAGACGGCACACATGCGACTGCGAGAGCGATCGCCGACGCCGAGGCTCGCGGAAGGATCGACGACGCTGCGAATCAGGTGCTGATCGACCGCCTGTACCCGCCGCTCGATTCGACCGGTCAGCCGTGGCGGAGCGCGTTCGATCATGCGCGCCAGGAAGGGCACAGCGAGGCCGAGGCATACGACTTCGCAGACGAGTACGCGGCCTACGTGGAGGACCGGCAGTACGAGATCCGCGATCCTGACCTGCCGATCCCGTCCCCGAGCGAGTACACGCGATGACCGGGCGTGAGAGTAGTAGGGATCGGCATCAGCGCACGCTGAGCGAGTGGACAACTCGCGCAATCCGGAGCATGTTGCGTTCCTCGGACCCGGCCACCGCCTTCGCACAGCAGGACGGGGTCATCAAGGATCGCATCAGGAACGAGCTCGGTCAGCACCGCCGCGCAACGCTGAGGGTGATCCTGCCGATCGTGCTGCTCGCTGTCGGCGTGGTGATCGTGGTCCCCGCCCCGATCGTGCTCCTGCCTCTTGCCGGCATTGCGGTGGTCTTCGTCATCATCGTGCGAGAGGACCGACTGGCCCGCCTGCACGAGGCGATCCAGCGTGTGGACCCCGACGAGGACACCCGATGAACGAGGCATCGCCGACCGTCACGCTGGACGTGCGCGCAACGATCGTGCGCACGATCCAGCAGCACACGGACGAGGCGGACGAGGAGGCCGGCTACATCGCGGACGACATCATGGACGCGCTGAGCCTGGGCAGCGAGCTCACGGTGACCGTCCCCAGGCTGCGGCGCCGCGGCGAGCACGAATGGCCGTGCGCGCTGTTCTACGTCGGGAACTGGAACGGTTCGCGGCCGCGTGCACGGTGCAGTTGCCCGCCTGCCGAGGCGGGAGCCGAAGGATGAAGGATCCCCGCCAGCTCTCCCAGGCTGAGCTCGACGAGTACCTCGACCAGCTCGTGCGTGACGGCGACGATGACAGCCCGGAGTTTCACCGCGCCTACCAGGTGTGGGAGGAGCTCAACGGCTGACGTTTGACCATGCCGCCCTCATCGGGGCCCTGCCGACCGGCGGGGCCCCGATTTCTGTCCGCGAACACCCCCAACCCCGGCCTATACCCAGCAGACGAACGGGAGAGGCCATGTGCGACGACATCGACCACGGAGGGCGGCGGTGCCCGTCGTCGACGGCCGAAGGGCAGCGGCGTCGCCGCGCCGAGAAGCGCGAGCGGAACGCCGAGAAGCAGCTTGAGGCCTTCATCGGCGCGACCCCGTTCCGGCCGGTCTCGGGCGAGCTGATGCGGATGAGCTCGCGCCCCAGCTATTGGGACACCGACGAGTGGATCGAGTACGAAGACACCCTGCGCGCGGCCGCGGAACGTCACGGGATCGAGATCTCCGAGCTGCAGCACGCGGACGGGCTCTGGGAGGGCACGTCGGAGCCTGCAGGCGCCTACATCGTCCACGCGGACAGCTTCGAGCAGGTCACCGACTGGGCCGGCGAGCTGGCGGGGCGGTATGAGCAGGACAGCATCATGGCCGGGTACTTCGACGCTGACGGCCCCGACCGGGTCTACAGCTTCGCCGCCGGCACCGGCTCGCAGCAGCAGGTCCAGGAGACCCTCGACATTCTCCGCGCCGCCGGCGCACCGGGAGGCAGGCTCTATGACGGCAAGCTCGAGATCGCGGAACCCGCCGAGTATCCGCTGCCGGCATCCGCCGTGAACGCGATCGCCGCCCGTCTCGGAACAGAACCCACCTTCGCTCGAGCGCACGTTGCCTTCGTGCCCGGCAACGACAGCTACCGTCACCACCAGCCGATCAAGGAGATCCAGTCGCTCAGAGAGCGGTACGCCGATGCGCACGGTTTCCCACAGCGCACGCCGATCCCCCGACTGACCGAGCTCGACGACATCGCTGCAGCGAGGGCATACGCGGCCGCACCGCACGAGCCCGCGCACCCGCAGGTCGCCCGCTCCTACCGATCACTGCGGCAGCACATCGGCGCTCAGTGGGACATGCTCACAGAAGCCGGCTACACCTTCGAGCCCTGGCACGGCGAGACCGAGCAACCCTACGCCGACTCTGCCGCGATGCTGGCCGATCTCCGCGAGAACAAGCACCTGTTCTACTTCCGCACCGAGGTCTCGCAGCACAGCGAGGGGGCCCTTCCGCCGGATCATCCGATGGCTCGCAGCGTTACGGTCACCCTGCCCACGGGCGAGCGGGCGCCGATGCTCGCCAACGACGTCTTCCGCGCCGTCCACGACGCGATCGCGCACAGCGAGGGCCACCAGTTCGGACCCTACGGCGAGAAGCGCGCCTGGTGGACACATCGTGCCTGCCTCCCCCGCGAAGCGCGGCTCGCGCTGTGGTGCGAGACGCGCGCGCAGAACTGCTGGACCAACGCCGGCCCCCACATGACCACGGAGGGGGAAGCCGGGCATCCCCGGCTCATTCGGCGAAGGGAACCGGGTTGGATGCCGCTGAGTGAACGCCCCTATGCGCAGCAGAAGTGCTGCCGCGTCGACTCAGCACTCCTCTAGTCCACGGCGGTTGACGAGGGTACGTCGCCCGCGTACCATCAGTGAATGTCACATTCACTACCGTTCTGATCTGAGGAGGACTCCATGACAACGGCCATCAAGATCACCCCCGCTGGCGAGATCGACACCATCCGCATCGACGAGCTGCCCGACTACCAGCGCGAGATCGGCGGCTGGGTCGCAGAGCTCCGCCTGACCAACGGCCACGCACTGCTCGTCGACGAGGAAGCCGGTCTCAAGGTCACAGAGCCGAACCTGCTCGCCTCGCTCTACCTGACCGAGCACGGCCGCAGCGCACTGCTGTTCAGCACCGCGCTCATCGTCGGGCTGCACCCCAGGACCGGTGAGTGGATCGACGTCGCCCCCGACGTCGACGAGCAGCTCCGCGCGATCGCTGCGCAGATCTGACCTCATGCCCACCCTGAACGCTCGGCCGGTACTCATGCCGGCCGAGCCGCCCTCCTCCCCCGCGAGCGACTACTGCCAGCGTTGGTCTCGCGGCGCCCATTCGTGGCGCCACATCTCCGAAGGCGGGTTCGACCCCCGTCTATACCAGGTGGCCCCGATCACGGAAGCCGCCGCGCGAGCATTCGTCATCGACGAGCACTACGCAGCATCCTTCCCCGCAGCACGCTTCTCGATCGGGCTGCTCACCCGCGACGACCGCTTCCCCATCAACGGCGCCATGGTCGACGAGATGGCACTGGTCGGCGTCGCCACCTTCTCCACCCCGATGAGCAGAGGAGTCCTCAGCTCCGTCTTCGGCACGCTCGAGCCCTACGAACAGAGCATCGAGCTCGGCCGATTCGTACTCACCGACACACCCGCGAACGCCGAATCCTGGTTCCTCGCACGCGCTTTCCGCCACGCCTACGACCGGGGCATCCGCGGCGTCGTCTCTTTCGCCGACCCCTTGCCACGGCGCCGACAGATCACCGAGACCCTCGACAACGGCACCACAATCGAGCGCATCGAACAGACCTCGCCCGGCCACATCGGCGGGATATACCAAAGCGTCAACGCGATCGCCCTCGGCCGCAGCACCGCACGCACCCTGAACTACCTCCCCCGCCGCGGCCTCGTGCTCTCCGAGAGATCTCTGTCCAAGGTAAGAGGACAGGAGCGAGGCGCCGACGCCGCCGAGCGACACCTGGTCTCGCTCGGCGCCCCCATCCGCCGCGCAGGGCAAGACCCGCGAGCCTGGCTGCGCGAGGCGCTCGCCGCGCTCGATGTCACGAAGATCAGGCATCCGGGGAACTTCCGATACGCCTTCCCTCTTGGCAGCAGCTCCCAGCGTCGCCGGCTGCCGATCGGGCTGCCGCGCACCGCGTACCCCAAAGCCGCCACCGACATCCTTCCGGGCTGAGACCCCCGCTGCAGGCGGGTGCAAATCGGAGTTGACGGGGCATATCGAATGCCTCATACTAGTGAATGTCACATTCACTACTCGTCCACTCTGAGGGAGGACACCATGACCACCAAGACCCGCCGCAGCGGCACCACCCGCCGCACCCCGGAAGAGCGCCGCGCACAGGCCGAGGCGCTCCACGAGCAGCTCACCGCACAGGTCGCCACGCTGGCCGAGAGCGAGAACTGGAAGGCCTGGCTGCGCTTCGCGCGCATCGTCCGCCGGCGCTCGTTCTCCAACCAGATGCTCATCCTCGCGCAGGGCGGCACCCACTGCCTCGGCTACCGCCAGTGGGAGACCCTCGGCCGTCACGTCGTCAAGGGCGCGAAGTCGATCAAGATCTTCGGCTACTCCACCAAGCGGATCGTCGAGGTCGACGAGGCCACCGGAGAAGAGTCCACCAGCAGTCGAGTGATCTACCCGGTGCTCTCCGTGTTCGACGTCCGCGACACCGATGGCGAGCCGCTCCCCGAGCAGCCGGCCATCTACCTCGAGGGCGACGACGTCGCAGGCCTCTTCGACCAGCTCGCCGACTTCATCACCGCGCAGGGCTGGGATGTCGCGCTCGAGGACATCGCACAGGACGGGCTCAACGGGTACACCGATGGCCAGGCCCGACAGATCCGGGTCGACAGCAAGATGGCACCGGCCATGCGCGTCAAGACCCTCCTGCACGAGATCGGTCACGCACTTCTGCACTTCGACGAGGGCAGCACCCGCGAGCACCGCGGAGTGATCGAGACCGAAGCCGAGTCGGTCGCGTACTGCGCCGGTGGCCTCCTCGGACTCGACACGTCCGCGTGGTCGATCGGGTACGTCGCAGGATGGGCCGGCGGTGACGTCGACCTCATCCGCAGCGTCGCCGGCAACGTCCTCCGTGCCGTCAACGCGATCGCCGACGCCATGCTCGGCGCCGACGACCAGGCCGCGGCCGCGTAACAGCCCTCGGGGGCGGGCTCGCCTATGCCCGCCCCCGAGAATCTCTGTCCGCGAACACCCCGAACTGCGACCTATACCCCTAGACGAATACCCCGGAGGAACCCATGGATCTCGCCCTGTCTACCGCCCGCGACTTCGCTCCCCTTCTGCTGGGCAGCGGCGGCCTCGTCGGCATCCTCGTCACCGTCGACACTGCACGCCGCGCAGAGCGCACGGTACGGCGCAGCCTCAAGTTCCTCGTCACCCTTCTCCTCAGCGTCGCCGCGGTCGCCGCGGCCGTCGTACTCGGCGCCGCCCTCTTCCTCTGAACGGACCACTCATGAACCGCCGAACCACACGCCTCGCCTCCGCCGCCGGCGCTGTTGTCGTCGCCCTGCTCGCTGGCGCGATCGCGATCACCAGCCAGCCCTCCGGCGTCAGCGACCTCACCGACACCGCGCCCGCGCCTGTGCCTGTGCCTACCGCAGAGATCTCCGCGGACGCCGCCGCAGCCCTCGATGAGCTCGAGCAGCTCGTCGTGGCCGATGCAGCCGACCAGGACAGCTACGACCGTGACGCGTTCGGGCAACGCTGGGCCGACATCGACCGCAACGGCTGTGACCAGCGCAACGACGCACTCGCGGCCGCGCTCGAGAACATCACCACCAAGCCCGGCACACACGACTGCGTCGTCCTCACCGGAACGCTTCACGACCCTTACACCGGGCTCACGATCGCCTTCGAGCGCGGCCAGGGCACGAGTGAGCTCGTGCAGATCGACCATGTCGTGCCGCTCGCGTGGGGGTGGCGTCAGGGCGCCGACGAATGGGACGAGGCCCAGCGTGAGCGCTTCGCCAACGATCCTCTCAATCTGCAGGCCACGGACGGCAGCACCAACCAGTCGAAGAGCGATCGCGGCCCCTCCGAATGGATGCCCCCGAACGCGGACTACGGATGCGCCTACGCTGCGCGCTTCGTCGACGTCCTCACCGCCTACCAGCTGACGGTCAACCCGGCCGACTACTCCACGCTCCGCGCGCAGCTCGCCAGCTGCGCCGCATGACCCCCCACCCGAGAGGACTGACAACGATGAGCACTCTGAACAACATCGTCATCACCGATGACACCGGCACCCGTTACAACGATCTCTTCCTCGACATCCCGCTGGACAGCTACGAGATCTCCCGCTCCTCTGTCGGCTTCCATTCCGTCGACGCGATCGTGCCAGCCGACCCCTACTCGACCCGCGCATCCGAAGATGGTCCGCTCGGTGCACTGCTTTTCCGCTGGGCTCAAGCGCACGTCGCCGGCCGCAACTACATCATCAGCTGGCAGTACATCGACGCTCACGACGTCCATACCGTCGCCGTCGCCGACACCACCACTCGCGAGCTGCACTTCGTCAACCTGTTCGGCCACGTCATCGCCGGTCGACGCAGCTACAGGCTCCGTGAGCTCGCCGACGCGCTCGACCTCCTGATCGACGCCAGCTTCGACTGAGGACCAGGCCATGCTTTCCGACGAGGTCGCTCGACAGATCATCCACGGCAGCCCCGAGGGCTACGACCTCGGATGTCAGACCCGCGCCGGATGCGCCAACCACCACCACCCCACGCTCATGACCTGTTTCGCCGCCGCGATCGCCGTCCGCGATGACTGGCGCCTCGCGAAGCTGCCTCGCAACGAACCCCTCCCCAAATCCGCTCGGCGGCTACGCCGCTCCTCCCCCAGAAGCAAGGAAGGAACACCCTCATGACCGACCCCGAGCTCACTGCGTGGCCGGCACTGCGCCTCGGAGATCATGCCCTCATCCGGGAGCGCGCGACAGCACGCGAGCTCGCCGTCACCATCGTCGCTCTGCTCGAGCCGATCGAGGGCGAGGGTGAGGGCCTGGTCGACCACCGGGGCCGCGTCATCCGGCACCACTTCTACGACGCCCGACCCATCGCGGCCGACGTCGATCTCCCCGACCAGCGCGACGTCGACACACGCTTCGCCCGACTGACCGCAGATCTCCTGAACACGAGGACACGATGACCGCACCGCTCACCACCACCGAGACCCGCCTGCTACACAAGTCGCTCGAGCTCGCCGCCGGCTACGCGAACAATGAACGCGACGAGACCGCGATCCTTGAGCTCAGCGCACGCATCCGACAGGCACAGAAGACCATCCCCTCTGCACCGGACGCGCACACCACGATCCTCGCGACGATCGACGCCATAAAGCGCGCAGGACGCCACGAGCAGCTCACCCCTCAGCTGCTCGACCGAGTCGCTGACGAGCTCCTCCAATCCACCCCGCTCTGACCGCCCCGCGCGGTACACTAAGGCGCGGCACCCGGCTGTTGAGCAGGTTCCCTTCCGCCCCTCGGGGCGATGGCTCCTCCTCAGTTGGATCGTTGGTGAATGTGACAATTTCCACGCTCCGGCCGGGTGCCGTTTTCTCTTGCCCCGGTGGCACGCGATCATCGACGATTGCTCACCGGTGGACCAGTCGCCCTCACATACTCCGACCAGGTGCACTCGACAGCGAGCCTCATTGCATCGTCGGGGAAGTAGCCGATCAACACTCGCCGCTCGGGATCGCGATCGAACGTCACGGAACGCAGCAGCCTACGGCCGCGGATCTCGACATGGCGGATGATCGCGATCCTCTTGCTGTGGTCGAACACGTACCAGATCCCCGGCTCCGGCGACGCCTGCAGCTGAGACATCGGAGACCAGTGCTGCACCACAACAGCGAACACTATGCCGGCGCACCGACAGCCCCGTGCCGACGACGACCGCGTGACTCAGCTCGTCAGCGACCCGCCGGATCCGTAGGCGTCGTGGTCATACCGCTGTAGCGCAGCAATGAACTCGGCACTAGTGATCTCATAGCGAGCCACCGCGGCCGCGGCGCCGTGGAACAGAGCAGCGTTGGGATACACACGGCCGCACACTGGGCAGACCGCGAACTCGTCGGGGTCGGCCGAACCAGCAGCATCGAAGGCAAGACGCCCAAGACGATCGGCGCTCCGCCAGTCCTGAGTCCACGAATCATTGCCACAGGCGCAGACCTGATTCTCCCCTTCCTCATCGACCGTCGCGGTCCCATCGACGCGGACGGTCGGGTACGGCCAGCTCACGATGCCGCACTCGCTGCTGTCGCCTTGCGGGGACGTTTCTTCGGCATCGCGAGCTCGTCGACCGTGGTGAGCTTCGCATAGCTGGCGAACAGCGCTCGCAGTCGGTCAGCCTCCGTCGCTATCCCCCGCAGGCCCAGGGCCTTGTCGACAGCAGTGTCGAGCTCACGATGCGCCCGGAGCAGTTCGGGCGACATCGCGAGGGGGTTGTAGTGGTCTGCGAGCGAGCGTTCTGGGCGTAGCGCTCTCGCATCCAGAACGGCTTGCCCCCCGGCGATGATGGCGGCACGCTGCGTGTCGGTGAGGGCGGGCAAGGGGAAAGTGTTCCACGTCAGGGTGCTCGAGAAGCGCAGACGAGACTCAAGGCGACCGCCGATAGTGCGCTGCCAGGTGATGAATGCCGACGACGAGATCACTGCGAAGGCGAGGCCGTCTGGGTCGTCTGCCTTGAAGTTCGCGTCACCGCAGATCACATCAGGGGTGAACAGGGCGGTCGGGAAGAACTTGCGTGTCTCGCTCACATGCCGCGGCACACAGACATAGGGCGTGTCGGGTTGCGACCTTTGACCGAACAGGTGCGGCGTGTCCGCCATCTGTCGCGTGGACTCGGCCTTCGACGCTGCGCGGAACTGACGCACGGCATCCAGCCGCCCGCGGAGTATCGGGGATCGGGCGATGTCGCTGGGGTCAAGATCCACGAGCCACAGGCACCACCGGGGTTCGTTGTGGATGAGCTGTCGGGCGCCGACAAACGGCCGGACGTACTTCGCGGCGATCGGATCTGCCATCACTTCCGCATAGTCGGCCGGCTCGATCAGGAGATTGCCGTCGTCGCGAGCCATGTTCCCGAACACCATCGGAGGGAGAGCCGACGCCAGCGGGCTTCGCCGCTGATCGATTAGCACAATGGGACCGTCGACCAGGTATCCGTTGAGCTGATCCACGACGGGGATCTCGACGGGCTCGCCCTTGAGGTTTCCTGAGTAGTCGAACAGCCGCGCTCTCTTCCTCGACGGCCGGTCAAAACCGATCACCGAGCAATGCACTGCCGCAGCGCCGGGCGCTTCACTGGTCCACGCGAACGTCCGGTGCGCGAACTTGACGCGCCACCCTGCGGCAAACACAGGGCCGAAGAGCGCTGGCACCGGCTCTCCCTGTGCGATCGAGTTTGTCGAGACGAACGCGAACTCGCCTCGGTAGCCGGGACGGCCGAGCAGCTCGAGAGCCTTCGCGTACCAGCCGGTGACATAGTCCAGCCGACCGATGTCGTCCCTCCGCCACACGTCGCGAAGTTCCTGCGCTTGCTCGGTCGAGCGGGTGGCGTGGCCGAGGAAGGGCGGATTGCCCATGATGTACAGGTGCTCAGTCGGTTGTAGGACAGCTGCCCAGTCGACACGCAGCGCGTTGCCGACGACGATGCTCTTGATCTTGTCCAGCGGCAGCGGATCTGGTGCAGATCCAAGCGCCAGCTCCATCGCCTGGTTTGCCTGGTGTTCCACCAGGTGCAGCGCCGTCGCTGCGATCTGCGCGGGCCATTCCTCGAGCTCGATCCCGTGGAAGCTCGACAGCCGCACGGCGAGGTGCTCCTCGGTGAAGAACATTGTGCGGGCCGTCTCACCGGACAGCTCTTGGATCCGCAGCAGAACCTCAAGATCGAGGGCTCGCATCTGTCGGTAGCCGACCACCAGGAAGTTGCCACAGCCGCACGCCGTTATGTGTACGTTCGGTCAGTGTCTCAATCGACCACCCGAACAACCTCGGAGAGCGATGCATCTGCGTTTCATCAACCACCAACTCGCCGTGCCCACTGACGTCGACGAAGACACGCGCGACGTCTACGCGAGCTCACGTTCGCTTCCCGACGGACTGCCCGTGCTGCTCGACGATCGATGGCGACCGGTTGAGCCCTGGCAGACCTACTTCCGGGTCATTGCGGGTTCGACGTCAACGTCGACAGTGCGCAACTACGCGTACGACGCGCTTCGCTTCGCTGGATTCCTCGAAGATCGTGGGACTGACGTGGTGCACGCGTCGGCCGACGATATCGTCGCGTACCGAGAGTGGCGGCTCGGCGGTGGGGATCGCGCAGTCTCGCCGGCAACCTGGCGACGCGACGTCGTCGTCGTTCACGGGATCTACCAGCTTCTCGTGCAGACCGGGCAGGTTCGTCGTGAGCCGTGGATCACCATCGGGAGATCGTCAGCGCTTCGCAACCCGTGGCGGAGTGAGCCAGACATACGCCCGTTGAGTCAGGCGCAGTGGCGCGCATTCCGCGACATCGGCCTCGGTGGGCAAACCGCACTCGGCGAGCTGGATGCGAGTTGGCGGGGAAGAACGAGCTTGCGTTCCCAGGCTGGCGCGCAGGTCGCCGTGACGACAGGGATGCGACTCGGCGAGTTTTCGACGTTGCTGGATGCCGAGCTGCCCGCACCCGCCGGCACGGGTGCCTCCGTACTCCTCGAAGCATGCGCCAAGTACCAGAAGCGGCGCCGTGTCCATGTTCCGCTCACCGCACTGCGCGCCGTCGACCTCTATCGCCGAACGGAGCGCCGTGCCGTCGTTCGCGCATCTGCCAACTCACTATGGTCGCGTCGAGCCGATCTGTTTGTCGTCGACGAGCTCGACGTCTCTGCCGGCGTCATCCGTGGGCGGCTCGACGGGCGCCGGTCGAGATGGCCACTACATCTCCTCCCGCCGCACCTGCGCCGAATCGCGGTGATCGAACGCGATCACGGGCTCGAGGCGCTGGGATTGTTCCTGGGCCGAGGGGGGCTACCGATAAGTCGACGAGCCTGGCATGCCACGTTTGCCGCGGCGAGTCGTCGCACCCTTGAGCTCGCTGAAGTTGAGATGGGAGGGCGCCGAGCGCAAATCACACCGCATGATCTGCGTCACACCTTCGCCGTCGTGCTCCTCAAGGCACTCACCGATGTCGCGCTCGCCCGTGAGGCCGACCGCCGCGCTGGCAACCTCGGACCGGCCACTCTGTCCGAGCACATAGCGATCAACCCGAGACTGACTGTGCAGCGACTTCTTGGCCATTCGAACCCTGCCACGACCATGATCTACCTGCGATACATCGAGGACACAGACGCACTCATCCAGGACGTGTTCGAGAGCTGGAGCGACGAGGCCGCGACCTTCGCCGACGCCGTCCTCGCGGATCGGAAGGCAGAATGACCGGCCACGACCTCTCCCCTCGTCGGATGACGTTCACGATCGCGGGCGGGAGCAACGACGGCACGATCAGACCGCTGGACTTCGCGCACCCGATCCTGGCCGCTGAGCTCTCGGACGCACTCGTCGACATGAGACGCACGTTCGCGCTGGCTGACGGCACGGCATATCAGTACCGTGTTGCGGTCATCAGTCTCCTTCGCAGTCTCACCAATGCGTGCCCGCGAACCGCAAGCCTCGCATGGGCCGATCGCGTCGTGGTCGACGGGATCCATGAGTGGGAGTCGGGGCTGGCTGCCGCGTACCCCGCCGAGAGCACCATGCCGTACAAGTACGGTCGACAGCTTCGAAGGTTGGTCCGAGTCCACATCGCGAACGGTCGAGACGTCGGCCTCGACGTCGAGCGGTGGGCCGACGGGCAGGTCTTGCATCAGGGCGGCGGCGCGACGCCTCTCGACGAGTTCTCGAATGCCGAGCGTCTTGCGATTCGTGATACCTGCCGCAGCCGCATCCGAGAGCTGGAGGAGCGACTCTCGATCGGACATCAACTGCTCGAGGTCGGGCGCGATCCTCGCGGTGACGGGTGGTCACGCGCGGAAGATATCCTCTGGGGCATCCACCACCTGGGACGGACGGACGGCATCATGGTGGAGCGCGAGGCCATGCTGGCGTGCGACCGAGGCGTCCTCAACGACCTGCACGAGGCGTTCGAAACCGAACACGCGACGACGTATGGAGGCTCCGGCCGGGTTGTCAGGCGATTGCTGTCATATCTCTATCCCTCGAGCGACGACCTGGTCGCGTTCAGGACGCTGCTGCAGCTCGAGACGGGCGCCGCTCCCGAGGAGTGGTCGAACGTCTCGCTGAGCGACATCGACATCTCAGACCCCGACACGCTACGCGTCCGTCTGTACAAGGCCCGCGCCCACCGCAGCCGGATCGTACGCTGCGCCACGTCCGGATCTGCCAGCGGCAGCGGATGGAAGTCGGGCGATCTCATCGAGCGGGTTCTCGCTGCGACTTCCAGGGCGAGGGAACTGAGGGAAGCCAGCCCGTCGCCGGTGCATGACGCCCTGTTCTTGAGCGTGTTCCGAACTTCGTCAAGACGCCTTGAGGTACGCCCAGATTCGTTCTCGAATTCGTTCTCGTCCCTTCTGACGTCGATCACACCTGCCATCTCCAGACCTCACGACGCGCGCCGACTGCGAAAGACAGTCAAGAGTGTGCGAGCGGCGGTGCTCCGAAGCGCCGACATTGCGGCAGGCGATGACCACAGCATCGCCGTCTACCAGCGCCACTACGCGCAGACGACGACAGTTCACGTGCTGGCCGGCGCAGCGGTCAACGCAGCTCAACAGCAGGTCTTCGACCGTGTCAGCGGCCCAGTGTTCGTGAAGGCCAGTGCTGCGTCGATCCGGGCTGGTGAGCGACCCGAGCTTGCGGTGGCTGCGGTAGCCGAGTTGGAGTCGACGTCGACGGATCGAGCCATGAACGTCGCGCACTGCAGCTCACCGTACGACTCTCCCTACGGCCGAAGCGGGCGTCTATGCGAGCATCGGCCATCGATGTGCTTCGCGTGCCCCAACGCGATCGTGTTCACCGACCACCTGCCTCGAATCCTCGCCTATCGCGAGATCCTTCGCGGACACCAGAACGAGATGGAGCCCGCCCAGTTCGCGGCAACCCATGGACAGCAGCTCAGGAACATCGAGCGCATCCTGGATGAGTTCACTCCGGCGGAGCGAGAGCGAGCCCAACGCTCCCACGATCTCGACGCAGTCGTCCACGTCCCCATCGCTCAGCGAGGAGTCCACCTGTGAGTCTTGATTCTGCCGCACGCCATGCCTCGAGACTCGCCCCCGCCAGCACCTACTGGCGCGCCCAGCAATCTGTGCTCCCTCATCACTATCGAGAGGAGTCGTACCCCGTCTCTTCGTTCGGTGACGACTCCCGCTGGGACTTGCGCGCACTCGGTTGGAACCCCGCGGCGGGGCGCCACTCAGCGGTGCTGCTCTTCGGCGCGTTCACCGGAGACTGGAATCTTCGCGCCCGCGAGATCGCGATGGCCATGCTCAATCCGGGACACCAGGTCCTTCGTGATCAGAGCCTCTACCTGACCGCCGCGCCCGCGCAGACCAAGACGATCCGCACAAGACTCGACGGACTCAAGAGATTCGCGTCCTGGCATGCCGAGCACCTCGACAGTGTCCCCCTGAATGAGCTCCACCAAGCGGATCTCGACTGCTTCCTTGGTGACATCAAGCCGAGCATTCCCCCGTCCTCCACGCGCGCAGCGATTGAGTCCGTCCGTGCGCTCCACCAGTACGACCGGGTCATCACAGGTGGAGGGATCCCGTTCCGCCCGTGGGGTGAGGCGACCACGATCGCGCTGAGCGGGCAGAAGTTCAGCGAGGAGCTGAGCACGCCCGTCATCCCACCTCACGTCTGGTGGCCGCTACTTCGCGCCTGCTGGCAGTACATCGATGTCTTCTCGCACGACATCTTCGCGGCCGCCGACAAATGGTCGACTCTCGAGCGTCCACCCGAGGAACGCCGTGCTGTCCGCGATCCCGACGACGCAATCGAGACCTGGCTCGTCGCCGCCGGGTCGACTGTTCCCCTCCATCGCATGTCCGCCGGCCGCTTCACGGAAGGTGAGATCCACTGGACTCTCCTATCGCTGCTCGTTTCCGATGGCCACAGCAAACACCTATTCGCCGAGACATCACGGAGTGAGGTGCGGCGCCGACGCGAACGAATCGCCAGAGCCATCGACGCCGGCGAGATCTCCACTGCGCGCGGTGGCCTGCGCTCGAAGATCACGGACGTGCGGAAGGCCGACGGCTCCACCGGCCCTTGGATCGATGGCTTCGATCCGGCCACGATTCGAGTTCAACTCAAGGTTCTTCGCAACGCGTGCTACGTCTTCTGTGCGGCACTTTCGATGATGCGCGACTCCGAGCTGCTGAGCATCAAGAAGGGAGCGCTCACGACCTTCTACGGTGCGCCCGCGGTCGCATCCCAGTTACGGAAAGGCAAGCGCGGAACGCATCGCCGCAACTGGTGGATCATCGAGCCGGTAGCACAGGCGATCAGCGTCGCCGAGCGGCTCGCGGTGGGCGAAGCCGTCTTCGGATCGAGTCGACGCAGCCAGAAGAGCGAAGGCCAACTGGTGACCTTCGACCGGCACGACGAGTTGAAGAAGCTCATACCCCAGCTCAACGACATTGGGCGAGAGGCCGGCTTCGAGCCGATCCCACACTTCCATCTCGCCCCGCACATGTTTCGACGCACGATGGCCGTCATCACTGCCCAACAACCGGATGGCGAAGTCGCGCTCGGTATCCAGCTGAAGCACGCAGCGCGTCGGGCCGTAGCGAACGGCACAACGTCTGGGTATGCGAGCGAAACGCCCGAGTGGGCCGCCGAGTTCGAGCACGAACTGCAGGAGGCCGTCGCCTCACGCCTCGTCGGCATGTGGTCGTCCGACTCTGTCGACGACATCAAGCTCGCCGGCGCAGGCGCACAACGCTTCCGAGACGAGCTCGTGAACGCCACCGCCGAGGTCGACATCGCAGTGAAGGTCGGAGATGAGCGGACCCTGCGCACTCTGCTGCGTGACCGCTTCAGCACGCTGCGGTGGGGAACGATCAACCACTGCCTCGGCGATCCGGAACAGGCGGCCTGCCTCAAAGGTCTGTCTGCCGAGGCTGCCGCAAGCGGTGTGATCCCCAACCGGTGCAAGCCGACCACCTGCGGCAATTCGGTCGTGACCGATGAACACGCGCCCGTGTGGGTCGCCGAAGAGCGCGATCTGGTGGCAAAGCTCCGCGACCGCAGCATGGCGTCGCACAATCGCGAGCAGCTCGAGGCCGAACTCAAAGACGTACGCAAGATCACGAGGAGATTCACGGATGCCTGAACCCATCAGCACGTCGGAACGCAAGCTCCGCGATGCGATGGAGCGGCTCTTCGCTGGCACAGCAGTGCGCACCGACGGCCGTCTCATCAAGGAGAACCTCTACCGCGAAGCCGGTGTCAGCCGCGCGACGATGAACCGCGCGAAGTCCGTGCTCGAAGAGTGGGCATTGCGGGCAGGCGGAACCCAGCCGCGCGATCGTGAACTCGAAGCGCTCAACCGATCACTCGCGGACCGTGGGACACAGATCGCGGGCCTCCGCGCGCGAATTCGCGAACTCGAGGCGCAACTCACGATCGCAGCGACCGCGGTGGCCGAGCTGCACGTCGAGAATCAGCTGCTCCGCGGTGAAGACCCAACGCGCAACGTCACTCCGATGAAGCGTTCCCCCACACCCACGCCTCGCGGCAGCTGATCGCTTCACGCGCCGGGACTCCCGCTGCAGGCCGAGATTGCCATACCGATTAGGCCTACTTGCGAAGGCCTAATCGGAAGCCTGGGTGCGTGCCCTCCCACGCGACTCCACCGACCGCCTGGGAACAATACGCCCGCGAGCTTGGTCAGAACATTCAGCGCGAGCGGGCGCGCGTCGGCTACAGCCAAGATCGTGTCGCGTACGAGGCGAACCTCAGTCGCTACACGTATCAGAAGCTCGAGAAGGGCGAGTCTCGGCCAGGCACTCCCGCGAACCCGTCAGTCAGGACGCTGTTGGCCGTGGCGCAGGTGCTCGACGTGGAGATTGGCGACCTCCTGCCAGCCGATACTCCTGATCTCACGATCCGCTGATTCCAACACCGGAGAGTCGAGGCACCACCCACTACCGCATGAGGCCTAGGGCGTGTCTGACAAAGGTTGAGGGGATCGGTTGAGACGCTGGAGCGGTGACGCGGTTTCGGTTGCTTACGGATGCTCAGTGGTCTCTGATCGATGGGATGTTGCCGAGGCCGACGGGTCGCCCGGGTCGGAAGTTCTCGGACGCGCGGACGATGCTGGAAGGGATCATTTACCGGTATCGGTGCGGGATCGCGTGGCGCGATCTTCCTGCAGTGTTCGGCCCGTGGCAGACCGTGTGGACCTGGCATCGCAGGCTCGCGACCGAAGGCACCTGGGACTCGATCGTGCAGTCGCTGATCGCGCAGGCCGACGCCGAGGGGCTGGTGGACTGGTCGGTATCGGTGGATTCGACGATCACGCGGGCGCATCAGCACGCGACGAACACGAGTCGCCCCACAGGGGGCTGTATCGAATTACACGAATCCGGGCGTCGAGCCGCCTGATCATGCTATCGGCCGCTCCCGGGGCGGCCTGTCGACGAAGATCCACCAGCTCGTTGACGGGAAGGGGCTGCCGCTGGTCACGGTGATCACCCCCGGACAGGCCGGTGATTCGCCGATGCTGCTGCCCTTGCTGGATCAGCTTCGCGTGGGTCGCCCCGTCGGTCGCCCTCGCACCCGCCCGGACGCGGTCCGGGGCGACAAGGCGTACTCGTCCCGCGCGATCCGGTCACGCTTGCGGGGGCGTGGGATCAAAGCCGTGATCCCCGAGCCCCGCGACCAGCAGGGGCACCGGAAGCGTCGCGGTTCACGAGGCGGAAGGCCTGTCGGGCTCGACACCGACGACTACAAGAACCGCAACGTGATCGAACGCCGGTTCTGCCACGCCAAGCAATGGCGAGGCCTCGCGACCCGCTACGACAAACACGCGATCACCTACCGCGCCGCCGTCCTCATCCACGCCGCCATCGCCTGGACCAGAACGCTGTCAGACGCACCCTAGCCGGCTGTGGACGGGGCGTACCGTCAGCGCCCCTCCTCCATTGCATCGCCGACGCCGACGAGCACACGCCATACCCAGTCCGCAGCGGTCTCGACTCGCGGTCGGGGGTCGCGCGCGAGCCACGCCTCGATGACGCCGAGTGCTGAGCCGGCGATGCCGGCACTGACGACGTCGAGGGGGATCCCTTCGAATGCGTGCGTGCCCATTCGCCCGAGGCCCTCGCGGGCAACGGCCTCGATGCGATCACGCAACCTGAACGCCACCGCGGCCGAGCCGTGGCGTCCGAGCACGCGCTGATAGACCGCCACATGCTCGTCGATGTGTCGCAGGTAGGCGAGGAGCGCGCGTTGCGGGCCGTCCGGTGCGGTGATCGTTTCAGGCAGGAAGGTCCCTGCCTGCTCGACCGCCGTGTCGATGGCATCGGCGAGAAGGGTGTCCTTGTCGGCGTAATGCTGATAGAAGCTGCTCCGATTCACTCCTGCCCGCTGCACGATGTCGGCGACGGTGAGTTCCTCGAGCGGCCGCTCGCGAGCCAAGGCGAACAGCGACTCCTGCAGGGACCGTCGGGTGCGGACGACGCGGGCATCCATGCGTCGATTGTGCCAGCGGGATGGGGAGACGCCACGCAGAACCCAGCCGCTCCGATTTCCGACAAATGTCGGCTATCCTCGGTGGTGGCTCGTAGGTGCGCCCTCGTCTCGTCTCCTCATGAAAGGCCTCTCGCGTGGCAGAACTCCTCTACCGTGTCGGACGATTCGCCGCGCGCCGACCGTGGGCCGTGGTCGCCGGTTGGATCGCCG
Organism: Microbacterium paraoxydans; assembly: GCF_019056515.1. NCBI lineage: Bacteria > Bacillati > Actinomycetota > Actinomycetes > Micrococcales > Microbacteriaceae > Microbacterium > Microbacterium paraoxydans. Next base: position 57,919 of record NZ_CP064874.1, on the reverse strand, counting down.
CACTCGCCCTGGCTGTCGGAGCCTTCGTCTCCTTCGGCGGCACGCTGACGTCGAGCATGAGCATCCCGGGCACCGAGACCGAGCGCGTCACCGAGCGGCTCACCGAAGAACTGGGGGAACTCGGGGGCGGAACCGGCACCATCGTGTTCCGGACGGAGGACGGATCCGACTTCACCGAGGCCCAGCAGGGGGATATCTCCGCGATGTTGGCCGAGATCGACGGAATCGACGGCGTGGCCGATGTGGTCGACCCCTTCGTCGCGACGTCCGATCGCGCCGAACAGGAGCAGCAGCTCGAAGCCGGCGCGGCCCAGCTCGACGAAGCGCAGCGCCAGCTCGACGAGGGCTCCACTCAGATCGAGGCTGCGCGAACCCAGCTCGAGGCCGCTCAGGCGCAACTCGACGCGGCCATCGCTGAAGCGAAGTCCGCGGGGACGTACGCGCTCGCAGCGGCGCAGTTCGCCGCGCAGCAGGCCGAGCTCGATGCCGGTGCCGCTCAGCTCGAGGATCGCCGCGGCGAGCTGGACGCCGGTGCCGGCGAACTCGCCGAGCAGCGCGCTCAGCTCGATGACGCGCGGGTGCTCATGGATGCCGCCTCGGAGATCCGAACCGTGTCCGAGGACGGTGCCACTGCGATCGGCGTGGTGATGTTCGAGGACGACGTGTTCTCCGTCCCGTCCGAGGTCGTGGAAGCGGTCTCGGACGAACTCGACCAGGCCGAAATCGACGGGGTGCAGGTCGACTACTACTCGGCGACGATCGCCACCGCGGTCGAGGGACTCATCGGCATCGGCGAGATCGTCGGCGTCGCGCTCGCGCTGCTCACGCTCGTCATCATGTTCCGCGCGCTGCTGCCGGCGCTGCTGCCGATCGTCTCATCACTCGTCGGCGTCGGCGTCGGCGTCGCCGGGTCGCTGGCCTTCTCGGGCGTCGTGGACATGTCGTCGGCCACCCCCGTGCTCGGCATGATGCTCGGACTGGCCGTGGGCATCGACTACGCGCTGTTCATCATCAACCGCCATCGACGGCAAGTGCTCGCCGGTGTCGACGTGCACGAATCCATCGCCCTCGCGAACGGCACGTCGGGCAACGCCGTGGTCTTCGCAGGCTCGACGGTGCTCGTCGCACTGCTCGCCCTGAACGTGACCGGCATCCCCTTCGTCGGCGTCATGGGAACGGTCGCGGCCGGATGCGTGCTGGTCGCGGTACTCCTGTCGGTGACCCTGACGCCTGCGATGCTCGGGATCATCGGCCTCCGGATCGTCAATCGGCGGGCTCGCGGCCAGATCGGCCACGAATCGCACGCTCGCCCCGAGCTGAAGCCCATGAAGACCTCGCGTGCGTTCGCGCGCGCCGCACTCGCCGTCGGCGCGCTGCTCATCATCGCGATCCCGGCGCTCTCCATGCGGCTCGGCATGCCCGACGGGTCATCCGAGCCCGTCGACTCCAGCCAGTACCGGGCCTACACGTCCGCGGCCGAGGCATTCGGAGCCGGCCAGAACGGACCGCTGCTCGTCACCGCCGCGCTGCCGGCCCCGATCGATGAGGACGACGTCGTCGCGGTACAGGCCGACCTAGCCGGTCAGCTGCTCGAGCAGGGCGGCGTGGTCGCGGTCGCGCCGGTCGGAGTGTCCGAGGACCGCGACTTCCTCGCCTTCCAGGTCGTGCCGATCGGCGGACCGTCCACCGAATCGACCGAGCAGCTCGTGCACGACCTGCGCGAGCTCTCGCCGATCGGAGACATCGAGCTCGGGGTGGCAGGCCAGGCCAGCGGCAACATCGACATCTCCGAGAAACTCGCCGGCGTGCTGCCGGTGTACCTCGCGCTGGTCGTGGGGCTGTCGCTGCTCATCCTCGTGCTGGTGTTCCGCTCGATCCTCGTGCCGCTGATCGCGACAGCCGGGTTCGTGCTGTCGCTGTTCGCCGCACTCGGAGCCGTGGTGGCGATCTACCAGTGGGGATGGCTCGGGCCGGTGTTCGGCGTCCACACCCCCGGACCGGTGCTGAACTTCGCACCGATCATCCTCATCGGCGTGCTGTTCGGTCTCGCGATGGATTACCAGCTCTTCCTGGTGACCGGAATGCGAGAGGCGTTCGTGCACGGGGTGCCGGCCCGGACGGCGGTTGTCGCCGGGCTACGGAACGGGCGAGCGGTGGTCACCGCGGCGGCCATCATCATGGTGTCGGTGTTCGGCGGGTTCATCTTCTCGCACCTGGCGCTCGTGCGACCGCTCGGCTTCGGCCTCGCGATCGGCGTGCTGTTCGATGCGTTCGTGGTGCGGCTGTTGCTGATCCCCGCGCTCATGCACCTGCTCGGCGAGAAGGCGTGGTGGCTGCCGCGCTGGCTCGATCGGATCCTCCCGAACGTCGACGTCGAGGGCGCCGCGCTCGAGCGAAGCCATCCGATCCACGGGGCGGCGACGGAAGCCGGGGATGCGTCGTCGGACGACGTCCGGCACGCCGACGAACCCGTCCGCTGAGAGGGCGGCTCCGCCAGGCGGCGCCCGGCGCGCCGCCGAGTGAACCATGACAGGGCGACCGCCTCGTATCCCTTCGGTTGTGCGACGTCTCATCGGACTCAGGGCCAGCCGGCTAGGGTGCGTCTGACAGCGTTCTGGTCCAGGCGATGGCGGCGTGGATGAGGACGGCGGCGCGGTAGGTGATCGCGTGTTTGTCGTAGCGGGTCGCGAGGCCTCGCCATTGCTTGGCGTGGCAGAACCGGCGTTCGATCACGTTGCGGTTCTTGTAGTCGTCGGTGTCGAGCCCGACAGGCCTTCCGCCTCGTGAACCGCGACGCTTCCGGTGCCCCTGCTGGTCGCGGGGCTCGGGGATCACGGCTTTGATCCCACGCCCCCGCAAGCGTGACCGGATCGCGCGGGACGAGTACGCCTTGTCGCCCCGGACCGCGTCCGGGCGGGTGCGAGGGCGACCGACGGGGCGACCCACGCGAAGCTGATCCAGCAAGGGCAGCAGCATCGGCGAATCACCGGCCTGTCCGGGGGTGATCACCGTGACCAGCGGCAGCCCCTTCCCGTCAACGAGCTGGTGGATCTTCGTCGACAGGCCGCCCCGGGAGCGGCCGATAGCATGATCAGGCGGCTCGACGCCCGGATTCGTGTAATTCGATACAGCCCCCTGTGGGGCGACTCGTGTTCGTCGCGTGCTGATGCGCCCGCGTGATCGTCGAATCCACCGATACCGACCAGTCCACCAGCCCCTCGGCGTCGGCCTGCGCGATCAGCGACTGCACGATCGAGTCCCAGGTGCCTTCGGTCGCGAGCCTGCGATGCCAGGTCCACACGGTCTGCCACGGGCCGAACACTGCAGGAAGATCGCGCCACGCGATCCCGCACCGATACCGGTAAATGATCCCTTCCAGCATCGTCCGCGCGTCCGAGAACTTCCGACCCGGGCGACCCGTCGGCCTCGGCAACATCCCATCGATCAGAGACCACTGAGCATCCGTAAGCAACCGAAACCGCGTCACCGCTCCAGCGTCTCAACCGATCCCCTCAACCTTTGTCAGACACGCCCTAATCCGTATGGCATTCTGCACTGTATGAGCGCGGCGGAACTGAACCAAGATTCCTTCGTCCTGGCCGCCGAAGATCCCTACCTCAGCGCACTCATCGGGACCATCGAAGAACCCGGGGGCTCCACGAACGCAACCCAAGCAGGGCGACTGACTCTCGCGTGGTGGGATCGACACGGTACCGGCCCATCGTGCGCCGAGCTGATCGATGCCGTGTTCTCGAGCCCCGATTGGGACGACATCATCGAAGACCCGGACCGCACCTTGCTCGAACGCCGCGAGCAGACCGATCTCTTGCACCGTTGGCTGATCAGCTACTGGTCCCGACTCGGCGCGATTGCCTACATTCCGGGACACGACGACGTCGTTCGGCCAGGGCGTATCCACGGCCGCGCCGGCGTCAACTGCTGATAGCTTGGCCGGCTCGATGTCAGGAGGTCGCATGCGCGAGATCATCATCGGCGATCGCACCATCGTCGTCACTCATGTCGGCACCGAGACAACCGAGCACGGCGACATCCAGAACTACCGCGTCGACGTGTCGGGCGCGGATGCCGCAACGACGCTGTCCATCCTGCGCGCGAGCCGCACCGTCGATGCACGCGTCATGGCGTCCGCCCTCGGCACAGAGCTACTACTCGGATACGACGGCAGTGCAGGGCATGGGCTTCTGCGCGACTCTGGCGTTCGGGAGTGGCGCGACGAGAACCGGGGACTGATCGAAGATGCGCGGGAGCAGCTGCAGAGCGAGATCGCCCAGCTGCCTCCCGAGCCCGCAGGCGACGCGGAGCGCACGCTCCGGCGGGCGTTCGGCCTCAACGAAACTGAGTCCGGAGCTTCAGTCGGCGATGCGTGAATATCCGTGGTTTGACTTCGACCAGGTCGACTTCGTCACCTCCGACACCCACTTCAGCCACGCCCGCATCAGCGAGCTGGCCGGTCGGCCATACTCCACGGTCGACGAGATGAACGACGACCTTGTGCGCCGGTGGAACGACACGGTCTCACCAGGCAGCGTCGTCCTGCACCTTGGTGACGTAGCACTCGGTCCGATCGAGGAATCGATCGGGCTCACCGCGCGGCTCAACGGGCGCAAGCTACTCGTGCCTGGGAACCACGATCGCGTCTCGCCCGCAACCCAGTCGAAACGGGCGATCGAGAGATTCACGCCCATGTACGAAGCGGCGGGGTGGGAGATCCTCCCAGAGGTGATCGAAGGGACGCGCCACGGGTACAGGATCATTGCCTCGCACTACCCGTACGGCGGTGACAGCCAGGAACAGGATCGACACACGTCGCATCGCCCGCGCTGGGACGACGGCATCCCGCTTCTCCACGGGCACACGCATGCCCGCGACCACGGCCCCAACGGCCACCAGTTCCATGTCGGCGTCGACGCCTACGGCTTCGCACCGATCCCGTTCAGCGTGATCGACGCCTGGATCCAGAGCCTGCCCGGAATCGAGACCCGGCTGCAGACAGCGATCCGCGAGGCTCGAGAGGTACTCGCGGACCTCGACGACACACCGCCGTCAGCCATGGATCACATGTTCTACATGCAGGCCTACGACGTCCTTCACCTACAGCTCGAGGAGCTTCTCGAGGTGATTGGCGGCGAGGGCACGACAAGGGCGAATGGCGATGGCTCGGATACCGAGCGCTCGGGGTAGGCTCGGTCATACCCGGAAACTTCCGGCTCAATCTGCATAGGGGCGTGAATGTCCGAACCATGGCTCTCTGCCGACGACATCGCTGAGCACTTGGGTGTGACGAAAGACACGATTTATGCCTGGATCTCCGACAAGGGGATGCCGGCGCACAAGGTCGGGCGCCTGTGGAAGTTCCAGGCGAGCGAGGTCGACGACTGGGTGCGTCGAGGGGATGCCGGCGCCACAGACTAGCCCCCGATCGGCCGCAATGTCGCCGGCCCAACGTATCCTGATCAACTTGCCAACCGAGGGAGTGAACGAGAGTCGTGACGACCTCATCGATGTTTGATCTCGTCCGTGTTGGCGCGACCGTGACCGGCCTCGCAGGGCCTGATCCGGTGAAGATCGTTGCCGTCGAGCGCCTCACTGACGACTCGGCGAACGTGGCATATCGTACCGACACCGGGCTTGGCGAGAAGATCGTCTTCGCCAACGCGATCTCGCAGGTGCGCGAGGTCGTGGCCGGCCAAGTATTCAGCTTCGATGCGGACCCCAACTCGTTCCTCCTGGCCGCTGAGGCGCGTCGGATGAAGCTCGCGTACCTCTTCGATCCGCAGGCCGCCCTCGGCACCAGCGACGTGCAGCCGCTGCCGCATCAGCTGCGCGCGGTCTACGAGATCATGCTCCACAAGCAGCCGCTGCGCTACGTTCTGGCCGACGATCCGGGTGCCGGCAAGACGGTCATGGCGGGCCTGCTCATCAAGGAACTCCTGCTCCGTGGCGATGCGGCGAATGTCATGGTCGTCTCGCCAGGGGTGCTCGTCGATCAGTGGGACGAGGAGATGCGGGAGAAGTTCGACCTGGAGTTCGAGAGCCTCACTCGCGACAAGATCCTTCACGAGGGCAACCCCTTCGCACGAGGCGGGCTCTGGCTAGCACGACTCGACGTCCTCGCGCGGAACAGCGAAGGCATCCTCGACAAGGCCCGTGAGGTCGACTGGGACCTGATCATCTTCGACGAAGCCCACAAGATGTCGGCCACGGTCTGGGGCAACGAGGTCAAGAAGACCAAGCGTTACCAGATGGCCGAGGAGCTGGGGAAACACGCGCGCAATCTGTTGATGATGACCGCGACGCCCCACTCCGGGAAAGAGGAGCAGTTCCAGCTCTTCATGGCGCTGCTCGACTCCGACCGCTTCGAGGGCGTCGCCCGGGAGGGAAGCCGCAAGGTCGACGTCTCGGATCTCATGCGCCGTCTGGTCAAGGAGGAGCTTCGTACGTTCGAGGGCACGCGACTGTTCCCCGAGCGTTTCGCGTTCACGGTCAAGTACGAGCTGTCCCAGGCCGAGAAGGACCTCTACGTCGCCGTCACCGACTATGTCCGTGACGAGATGAACCGCGCCGATGCGATCGAGGGTGACAATCGTCGTCGGACTGCCGTCGGGTTCGCGCTCACGACGCTCCAGCGTCGCCTTGCTTCATCACCCGCGGCGATCCACCGCTCCCTCGAACGCCGCAAGGCACGCCTTGAGTCCGAGCTGCGCGAAGCGCGCATGTACGCCGCAGTGAAGTCGGACACCCCCGATGTGCCCGAGGACTGGGACGACCTGGAAGACCTCACCGACGAGGAACGCGAGGCGCTCGAAGACCAGGCGATCGCTGGAGCCACGACCGCACGCACGCCGGAGGAACTCGAGACCGAGATCCTCGTCGTCGATCGGCTCCTCGTGAAGTCGTCTGCTGTGAAATCGTCACCCACCTACGCCAAGTGGGATGCCCTGCGCGACACCTTGGACGACACCGACGAGATGCGCGATGACACCGGTGCGCGTCGCAAGGTGATCATCTTCACCGAGCACAAGGACACCCTCGACGACCTGGTTATGCGTCTGACTCAGCACCTCGGCCGAGACGACGCCGTGATCACCATCCACGGAGGTACCAAGCGGGAAGACCGCAAGAAGGCGAAGGAGACTTTCGAGCAGAACGAGCGTTGTGTGTTCCTCATCGCCACCGATGCTGCGGGCGAAGGCGTGAACCTCCATAAGAACGCCCACCTGCTGATCAACTACGACCTGCCGTGGAACCCCAACCGCATCGAACAGCGCTTCGGGCGGGTGCACCGTATTGGTCAGCCCAACACGTGCTTCATGTGGTCGCTCGTCGCCGATGACACCCGCGAGGGCGATGTGTACACGCGGCTGCTGGAGAAGCTCGAGGAGCAGCGCGCCACGCTCGGCGGGCGCGTTTACGACGTCCTCGGTCAGCTCTTCCAGGGCAACGCACTGCGCGACCTGATGATCGCCGCTATCCGCGAGGCAAACAGGCCGGAGCGCGAGCGCTACCTCACCGAGGTCGTCGACCCCAAGATCGCCGACGGCATCCCCGAGCTGCTGAAGGCGAACCAGCTTGTGCCCGGCGCGATGAGCGACACTGAGGTCGACGACATGAGACGTGAGATGGAGCGAGCCGAGGCGGCCCGCCTCCAGCCCCACCACGTCGAGGCGTTCTTTCACCGTGCGTTCGCTGACGTGGGCGGGCAGCTCCGCATGCGCGAGAGCCACCGCTTCGAGATCAAGCGAGTGCCTGGCGAGATCAAGGAGCGCGACCGCATTACCGGCTACGGCCAGCCCGTGGTCGACGAGTACTACCGCGTCACCTTCGACCCGAAGTACGTCCGAGTAGACGGCAACAACCGCCTCGCGACGCTCCTACACCCGGGCCACCCGCTGATGTCGGCCACGATGAGCGTCGTCTCCGACCGCTACATCGACGCGCTCCGTCGCGGAGCGGTCCTCGTCGACCGCTCTGACCTGACGACTCAGCCTTACGTTGTCAGCCTCCTCGAACACGACGTCACCGACGGACGCATCGCGCAGGATGGGCAGCCTCGTGTCGTGTCGCGTCGCGCCCAGTACGCCCGTATCGACGAAGACGGAACCATCACGCCTCTCACTGGCTCGCCGATCCCGAACTTCGAGGTCCCCACTGACGAGGAAGTGGAGGCAAGCCAACCGCTGCTCGGTGAGCCTTGGGCACAGGCAGCCGATCTAGACCGTCGCGTCATTCGCGAGGCATCGGTCACGATCGCTCGGCAGCACGCTGACGAAGTCAGCCGACGCACCATCGAGCGCGTTGACAAGACCGAGCGCCTCGTTCGCGAGCGCCTTACTCGCGAGATCAACTATTGGGACCGCCGTGCCTTCGAGCTGAGCGAACAGGAGCGAGCGGGCAGGAAGACCCGCCTCCCGGCATCTCAAATGCAGGAACGGGCCGAGGCCCTGGCCCGTCGACTCGACCGACGGCTACGAGAACTTGAGCAAGAACGTGACATCTCGGTTCGCCCGCCTCGGGTGACCGGCGCTTGTCTAGTCGTCACGCAGGGATGGCTGGATGCTCAGACTGACCCGGAAGGCGCAGCTGACCGTGCCAGGGAGACAACGCGGGTGGAGCGTCTGGCCGTCGATGCCGTTCTCCGAGTCGAGCACGCGCTCGGGCACGATCCGACAGAGATGCACCACAACAACCCCGGCTACGACATCGAGTCCGACACCGGGCGGAGTCTCGACTTCATCGAGGTGAAGGGCCGCGTCGTCGGCGGCCGCACTTTCGTGCTCACCCGGCAGGAAGCGGTCACTGCGCTGAACAAGGCCGACCACTCGGTGCTCGCGCTCGTCCAGGTAGCGGAGGATGACACGACGACAGTGCGCTACCTGAGGCACCCCATAGATCAGCCCATCGATCCTCGCGCGGCGCGCGTCGAATACGACTGGGAGCCCTTCTGGAACGACGCAACGGAGATGAGCCAGCAGTGACCGAGACAGCCCGAAAGAAGAAGCTGATCGAGGTCGCGCTGCCCCTCGACGAGATCAACGCGGCTTGCAAGGCGGACAAGGACCGCAAGACGGGGACTATCCGCAACCTGCATAAGTGGTTCGCGCCTATGCCTCTTCCCGCGTGGCGCGCTCTTCTCTTCGCCGCACTGGTCGATGATCCGGAAGACGACAATCAGCGGGTGTATCTCTTGGATCTGATCAAACGGATGGTGAGCAGCGGCGCAGACGTCCCTGGCGACACCGACCTGTCTGAGGCGCGCCGCGTGCTCGCGCGACAGTTCCCGAACGGCGTCCCACCCGTTCTGGATCCTTTCTGTGGAGGCGGCTCCACGCTCATAGAGGCACAGCGACTCGGCCTCCCGGCGTACGGCTCCGATCTCAATCCGGTTCCGGTGCTCATCTCACGAACAATTGCCTCTATAGTTCCGGCGATGGCCGGGCGGCAGGGCATTGCTGAGGCGGTCAGCGATGGACTCTTTAGCCTTGGAACGGGACATCCGCTGCAAGGTCTAGTTGATGATGTGACGTTCTACGCGAAGGAGATTGAGCAGCGGGCTCTCGAGCGCCTTGGCTCGGCCTACTCGTGGCCGGCGGGCGAAACACCGATCGCATGGCTATGGGCACGCACGGCGGCATGTCCGAGCCCCGCCTGCGGGGCGACGACACCGCTACTCACGTCGAACTGGATCTCCAAGAAGGGCGGGGACCTGGCCTGGTACGACATTCGCGCTGAATCTGGCTCCATCCAGCTCAAGGTGGTCTCCGGCCAGACGGGTGGGGGCCCTGCTAGCTCGCTGAAGATCGGCGATGGCGTCTTCTCATGCGCTAACTGCGGTTCGACCCTCGACGGACCTTATCTCCGCGGAGAAGGCAAGGCAGGGCGACTAGGCCTTCGGATGACAGCGGTCGTAACGATGCGCGGCAAGAGGCGTGTGTATCGGGAACCGCTGGCGGAAGAGATGGATGCGATCGCCTCGATCGCGTCACGGGTCGAGTCGGACGACGTACCGATCAACACCGAGGGGCAGAGCATCCGCGTCGGCCTCTATGGGATGGAAACGTGGAGCTCGCTGATGAACCCCGCCAGGAGTTGACGCTCGCGACATTCGCGGACCTGGTTGCCGGGGTTTACGACCGGATCCTGGCGGACGGCGGTGACCACGAGTGGGCGACGGCAGTCACATCGCTGCTCGGTCTCGCTGTCGGCAAGATGGCGCAGTTCTCCTCGTCAATGGCCATTTGGCGCGTTCAACCGCAGGCAAAGGCTGAAGCAGCGCTTTCAACACACAACCTACCGATGACCTGGGATTTTCCTGAGGTCAACGTGTTTGGAGGATCGGTCGGGGATTGGCTCGGTATGGTCAAGACCATGCTCCGAGCGTTGCCGTACGCAGCGCTCGGCGGCGCGCCCGCCGCCGTTCGCAGGGCGGACGCTCGAGTCGCAACACTTGACCAACCGGGACTTGTCGCCACGGATCCGCCGTACTTCGACGCGATTGGGTACGCGGATATCTCGGACTTCTTCTATGTTTGGCATCGGAGAGCGCTACGAAAGGTGCACCCCGACCTCTACTCGACTGTTGCCGCCCCGAAGGCAGGCGAGCTAACTGCAGTCGCTTCGCGGCATGGCAACAGCAAGCAGGAAGCGACGAACTACTTCGTTCAGGGGTTTACCGAGACCTTCGGGAACCTCGAAAGGTCGTCGGCACCGGGCCTTCCGATGCTTGTGGTCTATGCCTCAAAAGAGCAAAAGGCGGGAAAGGGCGAGGAGACTCGGTGGTCGGCAATCCTCTCCGCCATGATCGCCGCCGACCTCGAGATCACTGGTTCATGGCCGATCCGCGGAACTACAGAAGCACGTATGGTCTCCGCGGGCACCAACGCCGTGGCTTCATACATCGTCATGGTCTGCCGGCCCAGGGGTGTCGAATCACTCACGTGCTCGCTCAGCGATTTCAACCGTGCCCTACGGCGTGAGCTGTCGACCGCCGTCCGCGACCTTCAGGCGGCATCGATACTCCCCGTCGACCTCGCTCAGGCCGCCATGGGCCCGGGAATGCAGATCTTCTCCCGCTACAGGGCGGTCCTTGACCAAGCAGGCCAGCGCGTTCAGGTGGACCAAGCGCTTCGGATGATCAATCAAGCACTCGCCGAGGTCCTCGACGAGCAGGAAGGCGATCTCGATCCGGAATCGCGGTTCGCAGTTCGTTGGTGGGAGAGCCACGGTTGGGCGCCGGCAGCATTCGGCGAGGCTGATAAGGCTGTGCGCCCTCTGGGAATAAGTGTTGATGACGTCGTTCGTGCTCAAGTGGCAACAAGCCAGGCCAATAAGGTGCAACTTCTCGGAAATGGTGGCTTGGACAGGCAGTGGAGTCCGGCGAACGATTCGCGACCGACGGCGTGGGAGGCTGTGCATCACCTTGCCGACCGCCTGATCGACGGTGGCGGCGAACTCGCCTCGGCCAAGTTGATGGCTCGGTTGTCCGACCTACACGACCCGGCGATGGCGCTGGCCTACCGATTGCACGATATTGCTGCACGCAAAGGTCGAACCACAGATCAGGAACGGTACAACGCGCTGATCAACTCCTGGGCTGAACTTGTTCGGCTCAGCGGGGACGGACGCACGACTGCGGAAGGGCTCTTCTGACATGGCGGCACTTTCAAACAAGGAACGCGTTGGACGGGTACTCGACCTCGTGGTTGAAGGGCTCGGCCCGTGGATGATCGGGCTCCTTGAAGCCAAGCACGGCGGCAGCTGGGCCGCCGAGGTCGGGCGAACGGCTGGCCTCACCGGGCGTGACGGCTCACCGAGTCCCACAGACCCCGCGTACCTGTTCTGGGTTTTCGACAAGCAGTGGCATCAGGTCTTCAAGGAGCAGCTCACTTTCGAGGACAAACGAGTGATCTCTGCACTGTGGGATGCCCGCAAGGAGTGGGCGCACGGAGAGCGAATCTCGTCGGAGCGCACCGAGCGGGTGCTCATGGACGGCGAGCACATCCTCCGGTCGATCGGTGCTGCTCAGCACGCGGACAAGGCCGATGAGATGCGTCGAGAGTTCCGCCGACTCATGTTCGAGGAGGACCAGAAGCGGCTCCAGCGCGCCCAGGAGCGGGCCCTCTCAGTGCAAGTCGACTCGACTGGTCTCCCCGCATGGCGCGACGTCATTGAACCTCACGACGATGTCGCCCGCGGCACGTTCGAGTTGGCCCAGTTCGCCGCAGACCTGCGTCAGGTGCACCAGGGCGTGGCCGGCCCCGAGTACGGCGACCCTGTGGAGTTCTTCGGTCGCACCTACCTCACTCGCGGCCTGCGCTACCTTCTAGAGCAGGCGATCAAGCGCCTCAGTGGCGGAGGTGGAGAACCGGTCATCGACCTGATGACGACCTTCGGTGGCGGCAAGACGCACTCGCTGCTGGCCGTCTACCACGCAGCAGCAGGAGTACCCGCTGAGCAGCTGCTGGGGATGCGGGAGCTGCTCGACGGCATTGGCGTCGCGGAGCTTCCCGCCAGCGTCAATCGTGCGGTCCTTGTCGGCAACGACCTCTCAATCCTGGGGATGCCAAAGCCCGAGGGCATCACCGTCAACACACTGTGGGGCGAGCTGGCGTACCAGCTCGGGGGCGTCGACGGGTACGAACTCCTGAAGCGGTACGACGAGCAGTCGGTGCCACCAACGACCACCGCGTTAGCCGACCTCTTCGAGAAGTACGGGCCGTGCATCATCCTCATCGACGAGTGGGTAGCGTATCTGCGCCAGCTCTGGTCACGTGAGAAGGTCGCGCCCGCCGGGACGTTCGACGGCCACATGACCTTCGTGCAGTCGCTGACCGAGGCAGTGAAGGCCGTCCCGACCGCGCTCCTCGTAGTCTCGCTCCCGGCGTCCGACGTCGTCCGCGACATGCAGGGAGCCGAGACGCCGACCGAGAACGAGCACGAGGTTGGCGGCACCGCGGGCCTGGAGGCATTGCGACACCTCCGCTCCGTGATCCACCGTCTGGAGTCTGCCTGGCAGCCGGCGACGATCGAGGAGTCGTTCGAGATCGTCAGGCGGCGCATCTTCAAGCCGTTCGGACGAGAACAAGACGCCGCGCGCGACCTCGTCGTTCACAAGTACATGGACCACTACGTGCGCTACGGCTCGGATGTGCCAAGCGAGGTCATGCAGCCCGGCTACCGCGCATCGATGCGCACCGCCTACCCGATCCACCCGGAGCTGTTCGATCGGCTCTACAAGGACTGGTCGACCCTGGAGCGCTTCCAGCGCACCCGCGGCGTACTGCGCCTCATGGCGACGGTCGTCTACGCCCTCTGGACGAGCGGTGACCGATCACCGATGATCCTCCCCGCTTCGATCCCGCTCGACAACGCGAAGGTCTTCGACGAGTTGGCCAACCATCTCGACGACTCCTGGAAACCGATCGTGGACGCTGACGTCGCAGGCGAGACCTCGACGGCCAACATCGTGGACAGCGACATCAAGATCCTCGGCCGGTCCATGGCGACCAAACGCGCCGCTCGTTGTGTGTTCCTCGGCACCGCTCCGATGGCCAACCTCCGCAATCGCGACGGCAGCGCCGCGACCATCCGCGGTATCGAACAGAAGCGCGTAGTGCTCGGTTCGACCTACCCGGGCGACAACCCCGCGCACGTCGCTGACGGTTTGCGACGACTCGGCGACCTCGGCAAGTACATGAACCGGGACCAGGACCGGTACTGGCTGTCGCTGCAGCAGACCGTCGCGCAGATCGTGCAGGAGCGCGCCGACTCCTACCACGAGGAGCAGGTGTTCGACGAGCTGGCGCAGGTCGTCCGCCAGGAGACCGATAAGGGCCTGTTCGAGCGCGTGCATCGATTGCCGCACGGCAGCATCGACGTCGAGGACGACCCGGGCATCGGTCTCGTGATCTTCGGACCCGACCGTCCCTTCTCGAAGCGCGGGCGCTCCGTGGCTGAGGACGCGGCGATCGAGTTCCTGACGAAGCGCGGCACCAACGCGCGCATCCACAAGAACTCTCTCGTCTTCCTCGCTCCCGAGGTCGACCGCATCGACATCCTGCTCAATGCCGTGCGCCAGCGGATGGCATGGGAGTACATACTCGAGAACCGCGATTCGCTGAACCTCGACCAGCACAACATCAAAGTCGCCGAGTCACGCGTTGCCCAGCAGAAGCAGACGGTGAAGGACGCGATCCGCGAGGCCTACCGCTGGATTCTCGTTCCGACTCAGGAGCCCGGCGCCGCCGAGATCGAGCTGGAGTCGATTCTAATGAACGGCGACGGCACACTCGCTGCGCGCGTGACCAAGAAGGCCGACGCAGGCGAGTTCGTCGTTCGCACTTTCTCGCCGTCACTTCTCCGTATGCAGATCAACCGGCTGAACCTGTGGCGCGAGAAGCCGTACGTGCCACTCGACGTCTTGGTCGGGTACTTCAGCCAGTACGTCTACATGCCGAAGGTCGTGCAGCCGAAGGTCGTCATCGACGCCGTGTGGCACCTTGACGACGCCCTCGTCGTGGAACTCGACGGCTTCGCCTACGCCGACTCGTACGAGGACGGCAGATTCAGCGGCCTGACCATGAAGGCTCCTGCTGCTGTACGGCAAGGAGGGCTGCTCGTCGACCCTGTTATCGCGACCCATCAGATCGAAGCTGACACTAGGGTCACCGAGGGTCAGAGTGGCGAAGGCGAGCAAGGCGGGACGGGCACTGCGACGGGCGGATCGGGAACGTCGTCGCCCGGCACGGATTCAGGAGCGCCGGGAACGACGACGAGTTCGGGGGGCGGGCGTGCAGCGGCCACCGCGCCAACGCGATTCCACGCGACGAAGAACCTCACCGTGAACCGCGTCGTGCGCGACGCCGGGCAGATCTACGAGGAGATCGTGTCGCACTTCGTCACGGCCGGCGTCCCGGTGCGCGTCTCGATCGACATCGAGTCCGAGCAGCTCGCCAAGCTCAGCGACGACCAGCGCTCGGCGATCCGCGAGAACCTCAAGACCCTCGGCTTCGGCGACGACGACTGGTCGATGGACTGACGGTCGATGAGCCAGGGACCCGAGATAGAGAATGATACCGCGTGGGTTGACGTGCCGGATGAGTTGGCCGCGGAGTTGGATACGTACGCCGACCTCTGCCACCACCTTGTGCTCGCGTGGATGGAGATGGCGCGCGGACTCGCGGTACTCCCCGCCAACGGCTCGCCAGCGGCGACCGAGGCCCGGCAGTTTCGTGAAGCGAAGCCGGACGCTCCAGCTAATGTCGAACATGGTGCAGGTCAGCGCGCCGGGCTGTACGTGGATGCAATCAGCCAGCAGCTTCTCGCCGTCGAGGCGCTGCTCCGTGCGCGGCGAGTTGCGGTGGCGCTATGGCCGCTCGTGCGCGCGGAACTCGAGTTCGCGGGACGAGCCGCATGGCTGCTCGATCCGCGCGTCCAGGTGGAAGCCGGCGAGGTGCGGGTCGCCCGCCTATACCTGGAGGCGATCTCCTCGCTACGGCGAGAGCGGTATACAGCAGGCAAGTTCGATAGAGGGCACGGGAATCGTGCGAAGGTGCTCCGCGACACCAAGATCGCTGAGGCCAGGGCAATCTTCGGCGAGACCGCCGTTGAGATCGACCTGTCCTCTCCCGATCTGATCGAGACCTGGACTGTGGCCGGACAGGGGATGGCGAGCCTTGGTGGCGCGGCTGCATCGTTCGCAGACCTGTGCTTCGAGGGAAAGACAAAGGTTCTCTACGACTCGCTCTCGGACTACTCGCACCCGTCCCTGCTCACCGTCGACAAGCAGTCGATCCCGATAGAGATTGACGGTGTAGCCCGTCGACCCTGGACCGTCGGTCGTGGCGTGGTGGCCTGGCAGGTGCGTCTCGCTTGCCTGATCTTCTACAAGGCGTGCCACCTTGTTGCTGGCTACTACGCGATCGACGACTCGGCCCTGGAGCAGTGGGCAGATGGCGTCCCGCCCGAGTGGTTCGGCCCCGACACTGTGAATAGAGACGAGTCGTGAAACAGCTAGGTTGGCTGAACGTGTCGATGGTCGAGCGCGACCAGGAAGCGGGAATCTTCGATGAGCAATGAGGTTGTCCTTGTCGATCAGTTCCTCAAGGCGGCGCAGGACAGTCGAGATACGCCCCTGCCCGATGACGTTGCGTTCGAAGTGTTCGCTGCTGCGACGGTCCTTAGCGGGCAGAACCTCAGCGACGAGGAGATCGAAGCGGGCAGGATCGGCGGAGGACTGGACGGCGGGCTTGACGCCGTCTACACCTTCCTCGACGGCCGCCTCCTCAGCGAGGACTCTGACGTGTTTGAGGACGGCTTCAAGCCGAGCGAAGTGAGAAAGGGCGCCGAGATTTCCCTGTGGCTCATCCAGGCGAAGCGCTCGGAGGGATTCGGCGAGGACGCATTCGACAAGGTGAACGCGAGCACGAAGAAGCTGCTCGACCTGAACTTCACCGACGAGCAGCTGGCTGGGATCTATTCGGCCGATGTCATCGCGCGTGTTCGCTTGTTTACCAGGGCGTGGACGTTGCTCAGTATCCGGTCGCCACGCATCTCGATCACGTTCGCATATGTGTCACGCGGCGACACCACGAGCGCGTCAGCGGGTGTTACACAGAAGGTCGCCGACACCCGCGCGGCGCTCTCCTCGCTGGTCATTGGGTCAGATGTCGAGGCGCGCCTCGTGGGCGCGAGGGAGCTGTGGGCGATGGCGAGCGCCACGCCTGAGTATGACCTCCAGCTCCGGTTCCGGGACTACATCTCGGAAGGCGACTCCTATGCCGGTCTCGTCTCGCTACCCGAGTACTTCCGATTCCTTTCTGACGAGTCGGGGGCACTCCGCGGTCATTTGTTCGATTGGAACGTTCGCGACTTCCAGGGCGCAGTCACCGTGAACAGGCAGATGCAGGCAACTCTCGAAGCCGACGATGAGCGAGACTTCTGGTGGCTAAACAACGGGGTAACGATCCTGTGTTCAGGGGTGAATATCGGCGGGGAGAAGACCTTCACTCTGTCGGGTGTGCAGATCGTCAATGGCATGCAGACCTCGCATGCCATCCACGATGTCCTTACCGCGACCGGCGTCGACCTTGAGCGCCACAAGCGGCGATCTGTCCAGGTCAGAGTAATCAAGACCCTCGACGAGGCCACTCGTGACGACGTGATCCGAGCGACCAACAGTCAAACGAAGGTTCCAGACGCGTCGCTGCATGCGACCGAGGATCTCCACCGCCAGATCGAGTCGCACTTCGCCGCGAAGGGCTGGTACTACGACCGCCGAAAGAACTTCTACAAGAACGCCGGAAAGCCAGCCGACAAGATCATCAGCATCGCCACACTCGGGCAGGCCGTGATGGCGATTGGACTGAGCCGACCTGATGATGCGCGTGCACGCCCGTCGACATTGCTCAACAACGAGGCAGACTATGCAGCGGTCTTCAACCCATCTCTGAGTCTGGACGTATACCTTTGGGTAGCAACCGTTCAGCGTAGAGTCGATTCGGCTCTCTTGACCGAAGCAGTTGCCGCCGATGCCTCTACTCGAACGAACACACGCTTTTACGTCAGCAGCTTCCTAGGGCGTGTTGATCAAGAGGTTCCGCTCCTCGGTGGGTGAGTGAACCCTCATGATCAACACGGCCTAGAGGAGATCCGCGCCAGCGACGCCGTCGACGGCACAGGGTCCATCCTCAGCGTGCGCATCCTGTCGTGCACGCTGATCGGACCGTGGTCCAGCCCGGACTGCTCCAACGCCGCCGGCACACCGATTGCCTGCCGTTTGACCTCGTCGCTCAGCTTCGACGGGCTCGACTTCGGACGACGCGACCTCGGCTCGAGCGCCGCGGCAGGCCCTTCCTCGGCGACGCGCTTACGGATCGCGTAGAACGTCTTGCGGGAGATCCCGTGCTCGACACAGAACGTGCTCACCGCCCCGCGCGGCGCGTTATCGGGCTCTTCGGACATTCGGTGGGGGTGAGGCTTGCCGGGTGGGGTTCGGCGGGTAGGGGTCGAGGTCCCCGAGGATCAGTAGCGCTAACTGTCTGATCTTCACGAGGACCTCGACGTGCTTCACCCTACTTCGGGGTGCGCTTCCGCGCGCTCTGCCGCTGATCCGTGTTCCCGCTGCGACGTTCTGCTGGGTCTTCCCGATGTCCATGTCGAGCGCGTCGACCGTCGCGACGGGCTGCTGGTGGTGACGGTCTCGACGCCAGCGGCGCCGACCGGCTGCCCCTCGTGTGGGGTCGTCGCGACCGGCCGCGGACGCCGTCGACGGGTGCTTCATGATGTGCCCGCGACGACGCGGGTGCGGATCGTATGGCGGCAGCGGGTCTGGCGGTGCGACGAGGTGGGATGCGCGCGGCGGACGTTCGTGGAGCAGCTCCCGGGTCTGGTCGCCCGGCGCGGGTCGATCACCACGCGCGCCGTCGGCTGGGCGATCGGGCAGCTGCGCCGCGAGCACGCCACCGTGCACGGTATCGCCCGTCAGCTCGGCACGTCGTGGAAGACGGTGTGGCGCGCTGTCGAGCCTGAGTTGGAGCGGCTCGCGGCCGACGAGTCCCGATTCGAGAACGTCACCACGCTCGGTGTCGATGAGCACATCTGGCATCACGTCGACCCCCGCAAGCGCGGTCCGAAGGAGCTTACCGGGATGGTCGATCTGAGCCGCGACGCGGACGGGAAGACGCGGGCCAGGCTGCTCGACCTGGTGCCGGGCCGCTCCGGGAAGGCCTACGCGTCCTGGCTCGCCGAACGCGGCGAAGCGTTCCGGCAGAACGTGAAAGTCGCGGCTCTTGACCCGTTCGCCGGCTACAAGACCGCGATCGACGACCAGCTCGAAGACGCCACGGCCGTGCTGGACGCATTCCACGTCGTCAAGCTCGGCACCGCCGCCGTCGACGAGGTCCGCCGCCGCGTCCAGCAGGACACCCTCGGGCATCGCGGTCGGACCGGCGACCCGCTCTACGGGATCCAGACCATCCTCCGCGCCGGCGCCGAGAACCTCACCGAGAAGCAGCGGACCAGGCTCGCGGCAGCGATCGAGGCCGACCCCGCGCACGACGAGGTGTTCGTCGCATGGCAGTGCGCCCAGCAACTGCGTTCCGCCTACCACCAGAAGGACCTCGCCGAGGGCCGCCAGATCGCGGAGAAGGTCGTCGACACATTCCACACCTGCCCGATCCCCGAGATCGCCCGCCTCGGCCGCACCCTCCGCCGCTGGCGAGCCGCGTTCCTGGCCTACTTCACGACCGGACGATCATCGAACGGCGGCACTGAGGCCGTGAACGGGATCATCGAGCTGCACCGCCGCCTCGCCCGCGGCTTCCGCAACCGCGACAACTACCGGCTCCGCATGCTCCTCGCCGCCGGCGGACTCACCCCATGACCCCCACCGAATGTCCGAAGAGCCCGTTATCGGGCCACTGCGTGATGGCGAGACGAACACGAGAATCAACAGGCTCAGAAGGGGTCACTTACCAATACGACCGGCCGAAGTGTTACCACCAAGACCGCGAGAAGTGTCACCGATGTCCTGCGAGATGACAGTGGAAATTCCGGGCCTCTTGCGCGCCAGTGGGCTAAAGGAACGCGGCTGAACGACGGATCGAGCGCTGTGGTTACTCCTACTCGCCCTCCGCTCGAGGTGCGGACAGCCCGACCGCGACCTGCCGGTGACGCAAAGCAGATCGGACAGCTCGCACAAGCTCCGGGGCTTCGTCCGTATCGCTGTGCACACAGATCGTCTCGACGGATCCGAAGGCGCGGTTGCCCAGCATCGCTGCGACGCGGGAGGCAGCACCCTGCTCACCGCCGAGTTGATCGTAGGTCCACCCGAACATGACGACGTCGCTGCCCTCGTACGGGCGGTCCGCAAAGAACTCCCGCCGTACGGCAAGCCCGGCGCTCTCCGCGGCGTGCTCGGCGTGGGAACCGGGCAGCACGTACATCGCCAGCGTGGGGTCGAAGTCGCGGACGGCCGCACTGATCCCCTCCGCAAGATCGGGGCTCTTCGACGCCATCATGTAGAGCGCGCCGTGCGGCTTGACGTGGCGCATCCGAGCTCCGGCCGCCCGTACGAACCCGTCGAGCGCGGCCAACTGGTACAGGGTGTAGTCGTACGCGTCTGCAACGCTGATGTCGATCTCGCGTCGGCCGAAGCCGAGCCGGTCGGGAAGGCCCACGTGCGCTCCGATCGCTACCCCGTGCTCGATCGCGCTCCGCACTGCCTCGCGCATGCTCGCCGGGTCGCCCGCGTGAAACCCGCACGCGATGTTGGCGGACGTGATGAGCGGCATCAGCTCGTCATCGTTGCCATACCGGTACGCGCCGAAGCTCTCGCCGAGATCGGCGTTGATGTCCATCCTCCGCGGGGCGGGCCGTGCGAGCGGCGCCGACCCCTGCATCGGCCGCGCGTCAGCCAAGGACCGGCGCCCGACGCGCGTCGACGAGCGGGGCGAGGGCAGCCGCGAACTGCAGCAGGCGCTGCTCGGTGAACGGCGTGCCCAGCACTTCGAGCCCGACCGCGAGCCCGCTCTCGGTGAACCCGACCGGGATCGAGACGGCGGGGAAGCCCGCTTGCGAGGCGATGACCGTGTTGGTGGGGAACGTGAGGGCGGTGTACTCGCCCGAGCGGAGCCCGTCATGCGTCGGCGCCGGCACCTGCACGGTGGGATAGACGATCAGGGCGGCACCCGAGTCGGCGAAGAGCGTGCGCAGCAGGCGGCGGAAGTGCTCCTGGTTGAGGCGGAGGCGTGTCACCTCGGCATCGCCCTCGACCTGTTCAGGCCCGGCTGCGATCGCGGGGATGAGGTCGTTCAGCTCATCGAAAGAGGAGACGGGGCCTTTCCGTGACCCGAGGAAGCGGTTCAGGTCGCTCCGCGACTGCCTGTAGACCGACGTGTCGGAGATCCACTCCGGCAGGCCGTCGATCTCGAGGCCCTCGACGATCGTCGCACCCGCATCCGCCATCGCCGCGATCGCGTCGCGCACCACCCGGTTGACCTCTTCGGCGTCGCCCCCACTGCCGAACGCGGTCTCGAGCACCCCGACACACCACTGCGACATGGGCGGCGCGTCGACGACGGCCGCGGCGTATCCGCCGACCGACGGCTCCGTGGCGGCCACCGCCGTGTACTCGTCGGCGGGGTCGTACCCCACCATCACCTCGAGGAGCGTCGCGAGGTCCTCGACCGTGCGCGCCATCGGACCGGGGGTGTCCTGGAAGTGGACGAGCGGCGAGAACCCGGTGCGGCTGATCAGGCCGGTCGTCACCCGCAGACCGTAGATGTTGTTGAACGACGCGGGGATGCGGATAGAGCCGCCGGTGTCTTCGCCCACGCCCACGAGGCCGAAGTCGGCCGAGACACCCGCGCCGGTGCCTGCGCTGGACCCGCCCGAGTCGCGCGCCGGGTCGTACGCGTTGCGCGTGTGGCCCGTCCGCGACGACGACGAGAACCAGCCGGCCGCGAAGTCGCACATGGCCGTCTTGGCGAGGATAACCGCGCCGGCCGCGCGCAGCAGCGCGACGACCCGCGCGTCGGCCTCGGGGATGTAATCGGCGAAGGCGGCCGATCCGAACGACGTGGCGATGCCCGCCGTCTCGGCCTGATCCTTCACCAGGATCGGGACGCCGTGGAGCGGGCCGGTGAGCTGCCCCGAGGCGGAGAACGCGGCGTCCCGCGCCTCCGCCTCGGCGAGCGCCGACGGATTGACCGTGACCACGGCGTTGATCGCGGCCCCGTCGACGTTGTGTGCCGCGATGCGGTCGAGGTACCACTGGGTGAGCGCGCGCGAGGTCAGCTGCCCCGTGCGTATCCCTTCGTGGAAGCGAGCGATGGTGAGCTCTTCGACGTTGTGGTTCTGGGGCATCAGCGGATTCCTTTCGGGAGGGAGGTCGTCTGGTTCAGGCGGCCGTCGTGACAGCCGGGGTGCGAGAGGCTGTGCGGGTCAGCATGCTGAGCGCGAGGTACGCGACCGCCGAGACGGCGAGCCCGGCCACGACGGTCGACCAGGACGGTGCGGCGAGGTTGACAGCTGCGCTTCCATACGTGCTCCGCTCTTGTGATTTGTGATCACAGTAAGAGTTACGCACGTCCGCGTCGGGACGATTGCGTCCGCGTTACGGCCGCGTGAACGCGCGAACTTTCCGGGTCAGCAGACACGACGATGGTGGGCTGTTGGCACAACCTGTCCTGGTGCGGATCGGGGCGTGGTGCTGTTCCTGCGTTTCCTGTAACCGATACGCGGTTTTCCCGTCGGGGCACCGCCGCCGCGAACCCCCGGGCCCCCTCTATCTCTCGGCTGGGCCGTCAGGCGCTTCGTTCGGGTCGCTGATCTGAAGGTCGTCATCTCGCAGCAGCCCCTCGTCTCGCTGACTGAGGAGGACTGGCCTGGCATGACGTTCGCAAAGCCACGCGCTATCGAAGCGGCCGACTGCGGGTTCGCCGCAGGCGCGCCCCAGCTCCACAATGCGACATCGCGCGGTGTACTTCGGGCGAAGATGATCGGGGGCATCGTGTACCCGCGGCGAGGGCTTGCCATCAAAGGGGTGGCTGGGGCATCTCCATGAGTACCAGCCGCCCGATTCTCTACCTCCGCGGTCTGGCCAGTAGACGCTACTCGCGGTCCAGCGGCGTACGACCGTGATGTCCTCGACGGGGTACCAGGTGTAGTTCTTCTGGCCGACGCAGAAGGAGCATCGGTTCTCCTGAGGGTGCTCGGACTTGAGAGTTCGGTTCTCCACCTCGGACAGCTTGTAGGGCGCGCGCGAACCGCTTGTAGATCGAGTTCCACTTCCCGAACCGCTCCGGCACATCCCGCCAGGGCGCCCCCGTGCGGTACTTCCAGGCCATGCCCTCGACCGCGAGACGATGATCCGTCCACGGCCGCGACCTGCCAACCGGCACCGGCATCAGCGGCTCCAGAACAGCCCACACCTCATCCGAGATCTCCTGACGCGTCACACCATCGAGACTCGCCGATCCTGAGCCTGAACCTCTTGATCAACACGCCCTAGTGACGAAAGCGCTCGGGGCACAGGTGTTCAACCCGACGCAACTCACGCAGCTTGCGCAGGCGCCACTCGCGATCGGCGAGGATGATGTCAAGGCCGCCCTCGCAGTTGTGTTGGAAGAGCTGGGTACGGTGGCTGCAGACAATTCGTGGCAACCCGATCGGGCGGCCAAGAGTCACCTGCTGGCAACCGCCGTAACTGCACGCGCGGTCGCAGCAGCTGCTGCTGAACGCGCTACTCCCGAATTGTCGTAGAAGCCGGATGGCTTACCGCCGCTATCGTGAGCCCCCAGCCCACCCGAGTTGATGGCCGATCTTCCGCTGTCTCGTGAGACACCCGACTTGCGCATAAACGCTGGATCAAGGAATCGCATCAGCCCCATGTCCGCACGCAGCTTCTTGAGCTTGGCGGTGTCGTGGTACCCGTCCGTGAACCGCTGCCGCAGCTCATCGAGGAACATCGGGCCGATGACCTTCATGATGTTGGTCTCGGTGGTGTAGTGCTCGCCGAGCTCACGCCGAGCGGTCTTGTCTTTGACGGCCTGGAAGAGGCTGCCGAAGATGGCCGGCGAGATCGCCGACCAGTTGAACATTGCAGCCGCGATCAGCCGGTCACGCATGCCTGCGTCGAACGACGGGATCGACACCGATTCCTCGAAGACTCCACCGTTGACGTAGGGGAATCGCGAGATTAGCTCGTCGAGGTTTGACTGCCGACGAGACGGCTCACGTCCCATGACCTGGTACAGCAACGACAGCTGAGGCCCGAGGTCGGAACCATCCGTCGCGGTGCGGGTCTCGAGGAACTCGAGGAACAGATCGCGATCCCACACTCCGGCGTCATCGGCGTAGAGGGCGAACAAGGTGCGCACCAGGAACACCGACGCCTCGTGATCGTCGTACCCAGACCCCTCGAGGGCCTCGTAGAGGGACGCCATCAGCTTTGCCGCTTTGATCGACGCAGACTCCTGCGCCTTCGATCCGAAGGTGCGCTCACCGTACCCGGCGAGGAAGGCGAGCACGTCAGCGCGATCCCGCATCTGGGTCAGGGCGAACTCCTGCACACCCTCGCTCTCAGCGTGGAGATCGAGCAGACGGAACCGGCGGAAGTCGCTCGTGATTACCCACCGAGGAACCTCCGGGTCAGGAAGGTCGTCAATGTAGTCGAGCGCCTGCTGCTCAGCCGCGACGAGATCCTTGCCGGCGGACTTCATTTCGATCAGCGCGAGACCAGGGATCAGCGCGTCGATGTATCCGCGCGAGCCGGTCGACGAGCGCTTGACACGCTTCTCGTAGAACGCCGCGCGGGTCTGGGTTATCCCGTACACGCCGAGCAGATCCCGGACGAAGGACTGCGCTTGCTGTCGCTCGTCGCCGGGCTCGTCCTGCCAGTCACGGGTGAACTGCGCAGCGCGGGCTCGGATCTCATTCATCGACAACGACTTCGGCACGATCCCAACGCTATCCGGCCAGACCACTCGCACCCGGTACTACCCGACCTCCGTCCGCAGCGTGGCGGCTGCTTGGCGCCACCACCACAGCGACGACGACGACGACGACGTCTTGACATGAGCGCCGACTGATTCTAGGGTAGTGAATGTCACATTCACCACCTGAGGGGGTCATCATGCGCGCGTTTCCCGTGAACCGCGACACCATCGACCTGTTGGTCACCGCCGCCTACATTTCCACACCCGCCTACCGCAGCAGCACTCCGCGCGAGCTCGCCGAGAACGCCGACCGGATGGGTCAGAGCCTCTGGGATGAGAACTACGCGAGCGTCAGCTACGCGATCAAGCAGCACATCGCCGCACCGCGCTACGAATGGCAGCCGGTCGCCGAGATCGTCCCCCATGCCGATGACGAGCAGGCGTTGCAGATCGAGCGCAGCCGTCTACTGCTCGCCGAAGTCTCCTGCCATCACCCCGGATGGGATCAGTCCCCTGCGCGTGACCTCGTCGAACGCCTCGGCGACGCGATCGCGCGACGGTTCGCTCACCGCCCGCTCGTCGACTCCCCGGACCACCTGGGCGTGAAGGAGTATGAGGGCCTGCATCGCGCCGCCGAGGTCTGGGAACGGGAGATCGGATTCCGCCACCCTCTCACGCACGACGCGGCCGCGCGGGAAGGGAGCCGGCCATGATGCTCACGATCATCCACGCGGCCGCGGAAGGCACCCTCATCGAAGGGACCAGCCGGGGCGACGGCACGGCCGATACTCTCAAGGCCAACGGCTGGCGGTGGAGCCGGGCGCTCGGATCTTGGTACATCCCCCACTCCCGCGACCGCGAACCGAAGATCGCGATCATCAACCGCACCGCCGAGCAGCTCACCGCTGCCGGGTTCGTCGTCGAGATCTCGATCGACTATGAACGCCGGGCCGCGGCCGTCGTCGAGGCTGACCTGGTCGACCGCAGGAACGATCGCGCTGCCGCCCTGGCGGTGCGCGCAGATCGACGACACCAGGACGCCACCGAAGAGGCAGAGCGCGCGGCCCGCGCGCTGCGACGCCTCCCCGAAGGTGGCGAGCCCATCAAGGTCGGACACCACTCGGAGGCCGGCCACCGCCGAGCGATCGGCAAGGCGGACGCGGCGATCCGCCGCTCCATCGACGCCGACGCGGCGGCACGGCGCGCCCAGGTGCGTGCCGACGTCGCGGCCGCGGCGACCGATGCACGGTATGCGCCGATCACCGTGGCGAACCGGATCGAGAAGCTCCGCGCAGATCGCGCCGGCATCCGTCGACGTCTCGACGGGTCAAGCCGCACCCTTCCTGGCGGGTATGTCGAGGTCACGGCTGCAGCCACCGGCGCCTACGCCGAACGGCTCGAGAGGGAGCTGGCCGCGACCGACGATCAGCTCACCTACTGGCAGGAGGTCCGCGCCGAGCAGGTCGCGACCGGCGCGGCCACCGACCACAGCAAGGACACCATCAGCGTCGGCGACCAGATCAAGTACTTCGGCGCCTGGTGCACCGTAACCCGCACCAACCCGAAGAGCGCCACCATCGTCGACGCCTACGGCCACCGCGGCACAGTCCCTTACACGCACATCCGCGAGCACCGTGCCGGCCAGAGCGGAGCGATCTCATGACCATCGCCGCCCGCCCCCGCACGATCCCGGAGCCCACGACTCGTTGGCTCCGCCGTCTCGTAATCGCGCTGCTGTACATCGCAGCCGCGGTCCTCTCTGGGTGGCTCGGGATCCTCGCCGCGCCGATCCTCGATCGCATCATCGTCACCGCCGCGGCGGTGATCCTCGTCCCCATCACCATCGCGCTCGTGATCGACTTCTTCAGCAACCCAGATTGAGCGTCCGATGCCCGCCTACAAGGTCCAATGGCAGCAGCGCGTCGACGTCACCGCCACCGTCACTGTGGAGCTCGACGAGCTCGCCGACTGGGCATGCGAGCATCTCGGGCTGCGCACCCTCGAGGCCGGTGCGCCGGCAGGCGCGGCGCCGGCAGGGGTTCGGATGATGCTCGAGCGGAACGGGCCTCTGCGGGAGCAGCTGCTGCAGCGGTGGGCAGCGGCGCACATGCCGCACAGATGATGTCCCGCTCCGATGAGCAGAGCAGAGGCCCCACCGGCGAAGAGCTGCCGGTGGGGCCTCTGTCGTCAATCACGCGAGCCGTTGCGCGAGCTCGTCGATCTTGTCGGGACGGAAGCCCGACCAGTGATCCTCATCCGTGATGACGACCGGTGCCTGCAGGTAGCCGAGCGACTTGACCTGTTCGAGCGCTGCGGCGTCTTCGCTGAGGTCGACGACGTCGTACTCGATTCCCTTAGCATCGAGCGCGCGGTGTGTCGCGACGCACTGTACGCATGATTTCTTGGTGAACAGCGTGATCGTCTTGTCGCCGTTCGTCAGTGTGGTTGTCATGGGTGATCTCTCCTCCTTCCTGGGTCTCGTTTGCTGAGCATGGCGGGCAGCTCAGACACGGGCAGCCGCGCGGCGCTTGAGCCACACGATGAGCGCGATCGCACCGATCAGGATCGCGAGGATGACGAGGATCTGTCCCCAGCCGAGGCCGACGCCGTCGACGACGGGGATCGCCACGGTTTCACCCTGCTCGAGCAAGTGGTACTTCAACATCCACGCGCGCAGCGGATCGAGGAACATCCCCAGCGACACTGCGCCACTGGCCAGGACGAGCACGGCGATCAGCAGCAGCGAGATCCAGTCGTCTTCCGACACGCTCTGGTTCGACACGCGATTCATCCCTTCTCTCGGGGCCGGTAGGCCCGCAGCATCATGACGGCCACGACGATCAGGCTGCTTCGGGTCGGCGGTAGCTGATCACCGAGTTGTCGAAGAGCGTCAGCAGCCCGTCCTCACCGCTGTCGAGGTCGCGGTATTCGATCGCGAGGTACTCGTCGTCGACGACGTCGGGCTCCACTCCTTCGACCACTCCCCACAGCCCCAGAGTCGCGTCGACGAGCAGGAGATCTCCGACCTCGAGCTCCACCGCGGGGCCCTCGAGGGATTCGCCGTATCCGTCGCCGTCAGCGGCCGCGTCGACGTCCGGTGCATCGTCGTCGACTTCGGGCACGAACCGGACCCGTTCACGAGAGTCCAGTGGGGTGACATTGGAGGGTCGAAGCGCGTCGTGCTTGGTCGTCGACGGTACCGATGCATCCCAAGCGACAATCTCGGCCGAGGACCACTGGAAGTAGTCGGGCTCGAGCTCCTCCCCCTCGCCGTCGTCGGTGAGCTCCGCTTCCGGGTCGCGCACCATCATCCGCTCGTAGTCGGCAGCGTCGGGACGCAGCGCCGCCAGGTGATCCCAGTCCGCCTTGTCGGTGGAGTCGAGCTTGGCGGGGTCGGGGGTGTAGAACGCCTGAATCTCGACGGGCTGAGATTCGGCGTTCAGAGTGACACCGCGGCCACGCTTGTTGCGAGGGATCGCGACACCGACCGCGAAGCTGTCCCACATCATGTTGGCGCCCTGCGGGGAGAGACGACCGAAGCTGACGCGGGCGCCGAAGTTGTCTCGCATCTCACCGCCGAGGAACTCGACGTCGGGGCGCTGCAGACCGAGCAGGATGTGGATCTTCGCCGACCGTGCCAGTCGCGCGAGATCGGAGAGCAGATCGAGAACGGGGGCCTGCGCCGGCGCACCCTTCGGCTTCACCGTCTTGTACCAGCGCTGCACGCGCGCCTTGAACGTCGCGTACTCGTCGATGATCAACGCGAGGGGGTCGAAGTCCTCGAGCCGGGCCGTGCCGTTC
This sequence comes from Microbacterium paraoxydans, assembly GCF_019056515.1. NCBI lineage: Bacteria > Bacillati > Actinomycetota > Actinomycetes > Micrococcales > Microbacteriaceae > Microbacterium > Microbacterium paraoxydans. The sequence continues at coordinate 29,663 of NZ_CP064874.1, read as the reverse complement.
TCGAGCTGCGAGTACCGCTCCTCCATGAGCTCGTGCGCAGCGTGCAGCATCCGCACCTGGTGCTCCACCCGCGCGCCGACGAGCTCGACGTTGGGCCAGTCCCGGAATCCGGCGAACTCGATCCGCTTCCCATCGAGTACCCACACCCGCCAGTGAGCGTGCGCGAGATGGGTGAGCACCGTGTGCTGGAAGCTGGTCTTTCCCGATCCGGTTCCACCGATGACGAGGCAATGCGGGGAGACCGCCGGATGCCACGACTGGATCTGACCGTCTTCGTCAGGACCGATCGGGATCTTGAACGCCTTGTAGGCGGCGTGGGTGAGTGCGGCCGCGGGCTCCACTTCGTGCAGGACCATGTCGGGCATCGTCGGTCGGACCTCGAACGTGATCTTGTCGCCCTCGAGATCCCAGTGCGCACGCCACCGGCCAGGGAGCATCGAGGAGACCACCTTCTCGACCTGGGAGCGCCGCGCCGCGATCGCCATCTTCGGTCCCACGTTGTGCTTGACGTCGATCTTCGAGACCGAGCCGTCATCGGCACTCTTCACCGAGACGCTCGCGGTCGGGTCGATGACCAGCTTGACGACCTCGATCGCGCGCTGCTGCTCACGGGAGACCGGATCACTCACGGGTGCGAGCTCGACGACGAGCACGCACCGCCTCGAGTTGTGCTTGCGTACCCGGTACTCGGCACCAAGCCTGCGTGCAAGGCCTGCGAGGATCTGGTCGACGAAGCGGGGGTCGGTGTCATCGACGTGCGAGGCGTACCGGATCTTGATGCGCTCCGGGAGGCCCACCCATCCACGAGTCCACTTCACCGGCACGACGAGAGCACGGGTTGGCTGTGCCGCACCGAGCATCGGAAGGACCGCCTCGATCGCCGGGTCCATCCGCCCTTCCCGTTGGAAGGTCCGCACGCCGGATGCGACCGCGCCGGCGGCGAGCAACACGGCCACGACCCACACCAGCGGGATCAGATCGGTGAACGGGCGCACCGCGTTCAACCCGGTGGCGGCGGTCGCCAGTGCGATGCACAGCAGCGCCGGGATGATCCCGGTCAGCTGACGCCGAGGAAGAACACCCAGAGCCACCGTCGCCGGTGCAGGTGGGCGCGCCGGCGGACGAGATGCCACACGAGTTGTCGTTGCCATTCGAGCCTCCTGAGTGGGCCGAGTACTTCACGACCCTCTTGCGAGGTATAGGCCGGAGATCTGCTCCTTCGCGGACATCGCGGATTCTCCCCGCGTCTGACGCACTCGTGATGTCCCCTGTGCAAGAGTGTGCTCGAGGAGATCGCCACGGCGGCTGGAAAGGGTTATTGCGCCACATCGCGGCGCAGACCAGCGCAATACCTCCGCCACACCCGCGCTTGACACGGGTGATAGGATCAAGCCCGATCGGCGTTCTGCCGCAGGCACGGTTGTCGAATCGAGCTTGAACCCCTCCCCCTGGGAAATATTTCCAGCAGGCACACCCGCGCAGTTATGGCGCAATACTGCGCCGCACATCGGCGGCATACTGCACCGCACACCCGGTGCAACACGTCGCCGTGGCGCGGAGTCGGGTCAGTCGTTGGAGTCGGTCGGCGGGGTCTGCGCCTGTCGCCGGCGCTCCCACTCGCCTCGCAGCCATTCGCCCTGTCGTTGTGCTGCAGCGCGGCTGATCCCTCGCGCCTTGGCCGGCGCCGGCGGGAACGGGGCACCCTCGTTGTAGAGCTGCTCAAGGCGGTCGGCTTCCCGCATGAAGGCGACCTCGACGAGACCGGCCAGCGCGGGCGCACCCTCCGGCTCATCCCTCGTCGACCACCACGCAGCCTTGAGGCGCGCGTGCAGCGCGACCGGCAGGTAGTAGGTCTGATGGCGGTATCCCGCGGCTCCTCTTGGGTTCACACCCTGGGCACGGTCGGGGGCAGGAGGGAAAGGGGAGCCGGCGTTGTAGAGCTGCTCGAGGCGGTTGGTCTCGCGGCCGATGGCGACCTCGACGAGACCGGCCAGCGCGGGCGCACCCTCCGGCTCATCCCTCGTCGACCACCACGCAGCCTTGAGCCGTGCATGCAGCGCGACCGGCAGGAAGTATGCGATCGAGCGGTAGCCGGTGGCCGACACTGACCCGGCGGGTCGGTCGGTGTCACCAGCGGCGTTGACATCTGTTGAGGGCACGAGTCACCGTCTGGGTGGGAGAGGCTTCGGCCCCGTTTCGGGCCGGGGCTGCCCCCAGCCTACAGGCCGGTTTCCAGGCCGTCAGGAGGGTTACATGCCGCGAGTTGACTCGGTTTTCCAGGGGGGTCAGAGGCGTCGGCAAGTGCCGTCTGTGGGACAGATCTCGATGCCATACAGGCGGAGGAACTCTTCGGGGTTCACGTAGCCGGCGTACTGCGAGGGGGCACCGAGTGCAGTCGCCTCCTGCAGCCCGGCGACGGCCTGATTCGTCGTCCCGTTCTTGTTGACGGCCAGGTGCAGGTGGCATCCCCCACTGGGCGGCACGTTCCCGACGACACCGATCTGCTGGCCGGCGGTGACGGTGTCTCCGACGTCGACGAGCCGCTCGCTCTTGTACATATGCAGGTAGGACACCACGAACCCATCGGGGTGCTTGATCGACAACCACAGTGAGCTGCTGAGAGTCACCGTGCCCGGCAGGACCGCGTAGACAGGGTCGCCGCACGGGTTTGGCCAGCGCTGCAGGTCGATTCCGACATGCCAACTCGACGCACCCGGAACGGTGATGTCGCGCGGCCCGTAGCCGGAGGTCATCTGGTAGCCGGCCGCAAGGGGGAAAGCGGCCTGCCCGACGACAGTGCTGCTGTCGCAGCTGATCGACCCGCCGACCGCGGTGATGATCTGCTGTGCTGCGGGCTCCCACTTGTCGTAAGCGGTCGGGTATGCGGAGACCTGCACGGTCTGCGCGGCCTCCCCCAGCCCCATGTCCTCCCAGCCGGGGATGTCGAGCAGCCCACGCGGCGATCCGCCGTTGGGGCCCTCCTCGCCGCCGAAGAACGCCTTGGCTGCGTAGAGGGGGTCCATGAGCTCCTCGACGGTGCCCCAGCCCGACACACGCTGCTGGAAGTAGTTGACGGAGTCGTGGTCGCTGCCGACCGCGTCGTGCGGGTAATCGAGGGACTCAGGCACGGAGGAGTTGGCGTACATCTTCAAGCCGGACTCCTGCAGCGCGGTCATGATCGCGATCTGCTGGCCCCGCGCGGACACGCCCAGTGAGCGGGCGACCGAGAGGATGGTGGCCGCGTGGCCGAGCTCCGTCGCACCGAGGGTGCGGGTCGATCCTCCTGTGGTCTGGACCTCGAGCTTGTCGGTGGTCAGCGACCCCGCGGTGCACTGCGACGACCCACCGCCGGAGGCGCCGGCGATCGCCATCATCAGGAACATCGTGTAGCCGGCGAAGAGCACCACCGGCACCAGCACGAGCGCGATCACCCAGAGGACGACCTTGCGCGAACCACCACCGTCCCCGTCGTCTCCCCCATTGACGGCGCCGGCGACGTCGGCAGAGCGCTCGAGTACTCCCGATGCGGACATGCGGGGTTACTTCTGTGCGATCGCGAGCCGGGCGCGCATCTCACCGCTGCGCGGAGAGCGAGGCGCGCGCGCCGGCAGGGACGAGATGTCGACGACACCTGACGAGGGGCGCCGTTCGATGTGTCCCATGCCCGAGGAGTCGACGACGATCCGTCGAGGACCGTCCGGGGTGCGCGTGGGCGCCGGGCCCTGGTCGACGACCATCGAGACCACCTTCGGGTCGCCCGCAGCTCGCGGCTTGCTCGCGCCTGCCGCGGCCGCGGAGACAGCCTTCGACGCTCCCTTGCTCGCGACTCGGCCACCGACCTCGAGCGCCGCGGCGCCGGCGGCGCCGGCCACACCGCCCGCTGCGGCACCCTTGCCGATCCGCGCGGCCGTGAAGACCAGGTCCGCGGTCTTCGAGGCCTTGGCGGCAGCACCCGCGCCAGCGCCGCCCCCAGAGCCCATCTGAGGCGACGGGAGGGCGGGACGGCTCGGTGAGCCGCCAGAGGGCGTCGAGGGCGGCTTGGGAGCCGCGGGCGGGCGTGTAGCGGTCATTGTGCCGATGTCCTGCGCAGCCCCCGCGCCGAAGTTGATGGAGCGCGCGTCGACCTTGTTGTCAGGGCGACGCAGCGCCGCGGCCGCGACGGTGGATACGGCGCTCATCGCCGCGACGGTCTTGACCCCGTCGCGCTGCGCCGGCGCGCCCTTGCCGATGCCGTACTTGGAGAGCTGCTCGGCGATCGACCGGCCGGTCTTCTTGGCAATGCGACGCGCTCGGATGATGAGGAACAGCAGCACGATCATCACCAGCGTCGCAAAGGTCATCTGCGCGACGAGCGGGATTCCCAGGCTGCTGAGCCCGGTGATCGCTGCGACGGTGAGCTTGAGGACGGCCGCCATGACGACTGCCATGAAGACGATGGCGACCAGGCCCATGAAGGTGTCGGCGAGGGACTTCCACAGCGGGTATCGGTTGACCGGGAGGATCCCGATGTAGACGTTCCACATGGTCTTGAGTGCGGAGATCAGGAAGCCGAGAACCGTGACTAGGAACAGCACCCCGAAGGCCATCGGCAGGATGAACAGGGTGAGCGCTCCGGGGGTCATCGTGACGGCCGTGAGCACCTGGCCGAAGTTCGGATTCTGGTTGAACGTCTTCGCCGCCTCGTCGCACCCGCCGACCGCGTCACGGACCTCGTTGCCGCCGGTCTGGATGGGCGCCGAGTTGGTCATCGTGTCGGTGAACGTCGCGGCGCACTGCCCCTCGAGGGCGTGGCCGAACGCGATCGTCTGCGCAGGGATCTTCACGAAGATGTCGACCAGCTGCGACGTGACCGCAGCTGACAGCAGGTTCTCGGAGTCGAGCTCCGTGCTGTTGATGTCGTCGGTGACGACGACGGCAGCGATCTGACCGCCGTACTCCTGGGCGGTGTCGAATGCTCCGCCTGCGGCGGTGAGCGAGGCGATCGGGTTAGCGAGCAGACCGGTCGCCAGCACCGCACAGCACGCAGAGATGAACAACTCCGCCCACCCGGTGGAGTGCCGGCCGAGCATGATCGCCAGGCCCGCGACACCGCCGGCGATCGTCAGCGCGAACGGGATCCATGCGATCTCGCCGAGGAAGTCCTGCAAGAGGTCGGCCAGCGCGCCGAACGGTGCCGCGACGATGTCGACCCACTCGAAGGAGAGCAGCCAGTTGCAGAACCAGATCATCCACGACACCAGACCCAGATGCCCGGTCCAGATCGGGTCGATCCACATGGAGATGAAGAACTTCCCCATCGTGAACACATCGCCGCGGTCCAGTGGAAGCACCGTGTAGTTGGTCAGCGGGACGCCGTCGCTGTCAGTGATGTCGCCGCCGAGCATGAACGGGGACGAGCCGCCGCCGTCAGCGGCGAAGGCCCAGTACGTGTTGCCGAACAGGACCAGGAACAGGTCGATCAGGACGACGGCGATGACCTTGCTCCACCGCGGGTGATCGTGCGCCCAGAAACGGACCCGCCAGAACGCGCCGCCCAGAGTCTCGAAGGTGTGCCGGTAGAAGGTGATCATGGTGTCACCAGAGACGGGGTCGACAGCACGGCTTCGCGGCGGTCGGGGCGCTCGGGCAGCGTCTTGCGGAACTTCCCGATTCGACCGCGCTGGTCACGGATCAGTCCCTCGCCGCGCCGCTCCGGGGCGACCTTTCCGTCCGCCCCGAGCGGGGACAGGTCTTCGGTGACCACCTGGACCATCGCCGGGTCCGCGGGCTCGCCGGTCAGCCACTCGATCGCGCGGCGAGCGAGCTCCTTGTCGGTCTGGCGCATCACGTAGCGGGTCTTGAGCAGGCCTCGGGTCTGGGTTTCTCCGAAGTCGGCGGGGTCGTGCGAGCCGAGGGCGAAGAACGCGCGGTGCTTGCGACCGTCGCGGATGCCGATGCGCAGGTCGCGCTCTCCCTCCGGTGACTGGGTGATGTGGTGGCACTCGTCGAAGTAGGCGCCGGCGAGCTCGCCGGGGTTCATGAAGCAGACCTCGCGGGAGATCCCCATGAGCATCGCGTACATGGCGCGGCCGTAGATCTTTTCCAGGGGCATCTCCTCGAACAGGTGCGCGTGCTCGAGCTCGGTCTTGTCTGGCAGCGACAGCCCATGGGTGAGGAAGACCAGGGCACGCGATTTCAGGTCGACAGCGGTCAGCCCGTCATTGAAGAGAACCTCGCCGATGTCCTTCGACGCGACCAGGTTGATCAGGCCCGACAGCTCATCGCTCTCCGCCGAGGAGATCGTCTTGAGGTGCGCCCGCAGGCGACCGAGGCTGGTGATGTCGTGCGCGGCGACGTACTCCGGCTCGAGGAGGCGGGACAGGGCGACGCCTCGGGAGTCGCGGGCCCGGATGCCGAGCATCACCGCGAAGAGCGACTGCACCATGCGTGCGCCGACGAGAGGGCCGAACACCCGCAGCGGGTCCAGCGAGTACTCCGGGGTCATCAGGTCAACGATCGTCGTGGTGTCCGGCCGGAGGCTCTGCGCGAAAACCGCGTACTCCTTGGCCTCTGTGCGGTCGATCGCGACGACGCGGCCGTTGCGGTCGACCGTGTCGCCCATGTCTCCCTTGAGCAGCACGCTCTTGCCGGCGCCGAGCTCGGCGACCACGCCGAAGCTGGCGCTGGTGTCGGCCTGGATACTGCCGTCCGCGTCGCGGAGGATCGGGGTGTGCCGGGCGGTGCTGATGTTCTCGCCGAAGCGGGCGCCCTTCTCGTCTCCGAGCTCGTTGCTGGAAAGCGGAACGCCGGTCGCGAACTCCCGGCCCGTCGTGATCTGGGTGAGCTCACGGACGATGCGCCCGGTGGGCGTGCCGGGGATCATCGCCCACCAAAGCTCCTCCTGACCTCCCAGGGGAGCCTCGAGGAGGAAGTCAGCGCGCTTGTACTCGTCTGCCACGAACCGGCCCTTAGCCTTCGCGAGATCGGCGGTATCTGCCCCCACAGCGAACAGCACCGTCGCCTGAACCTCGACCTCCTTATCGGAGCGGTTGAGGGAGGCGTGGTAGGCGGCCAGCGTCTCCGCGATCTCTCCGAGGTCGGATCCGCCGCCGGTGATCGTCGCGGTGCCCTCCTGGTGCTTGTACTGCTCCTCGAGGGCGGTTTCGGCCTTCTTGTTGCGACGCTTGACCTCGTCGGCGCCGGTGACGGTGAAACGGATCCCCCAGTCGACGTCAAGGGGGAACTGGTCGACGTGTGAGATCCACTCGACGCCGGGCGAAACCCAGCCGGCCTTGGGTGCGGCGACCATGGCCTGCACCACCTGGTAGGACGACGTCTCGTCCGCGTAGGGGCTGTGCACCTTGAGGTAGCGGCGCTTGAACGGGAGGAACTGCTGCCCCTTGGGAAGGTCGCTCTGTCCGCCTTCGTCGAGCCATGGGTTCGGCATCGCGGAGGGCATCTGGAAGTGCGCGAGCTCGTCGACGCCGAATCCGTCCTCGGTACCCTCGGCGGGCGGGACAGGGGCGGCGAGATCTGCGGAGAGGCCGCGCTGCTGCGAGTGAAGGGCGATCCAGATCTGCTCGGCCGGCGTTGCACGGGTCGGCTGGAACGCGGCCGGGATGCGAACCTCGATCTCCTTGGCCATCCGCGCGGCCGCAGCGATCTCGGAGTCGGTAGGCAGCTGACGGGGAAGAGCCAACGTGTCGCGCAGCTTGGTGTCGGCGGCGCGCACTGCCGACCTCGCGCGAGCCTTCATCGAACCGGCCGCGAGCGGGACCGAGAACCAGAACGCGCGCGTTCCAAGCGGGATCTGCTCGAGCGCGTCCAGGGTCAGCTCGACCTCGCGCGCCCAGTCCGGACACTCGTCGATGCGAACACCGTCCAGCATCCGCTCCACGACAGACACCGGATCCAGGTCAGCGCACAGCCCCAGCAGCAGTCCCTCGCCCCGGTGCGCCTGGAAGAGCGCCTGGTGGTGCGCCTTGACGAGCTGCTTTGCCGCCGTGGTGGCGTAGGCATACGGGAGCGGCTGCAGCCGCCACGTAGCCCAGACCACGCCCGAGCGGGTCCACATCAGGTTGCTCGTCATCGCTGTTGCCGGAATCTGCATCGTCGTCTCGTTTCTCAGTCGGTCGGCGTGGCCAGCAGCAGATCGCGACCGCCGCTGAGGGGTGCCGTGATCGGCGTGCCGCCGAGGATGGGGAGGAGGGCTGCGTAGCTCGTGGTAGCGGGGTCCGCACAGATCGGCCCACGCGCGGTCTCCGCCTTGACCACGAGGGTCTTGATGACGTAGCCGCGGCCTCGGCCGATGATGCCGAGCGGGATGTCGGTGTTGTTCATGGTCAGTTGCCTCCTCGGGCTTGCTGCAGCAGGCGCTCGACGCCGCTGACCGCGTGTGCGGGTGCGTGCGCCGGCAGCGGCGTCGAGCGCGGCTGCAGGACCGGCTGCGCCACGACGGGCGCTTCCGGTGCGGGTGCGGTGGTCTCGCTATCCGGGGTGGTGAGCGTGGCTCCGACCGGCTCGGCGATCGTTGTTCCGCCGCCTGCGAAGTGGGGCGGGCGAACCCGCATGGTCACTCCGCGGTAGCGGCCGGCTGCGGGGCGGGTCATCGCGGACAGGCCGCTGGTGATGATGCTCAGCAGGTTCCGGCGTGTGGCCGGGATCCTTCCGGCTCCCCACGCTGCTCCCCAGGACACGAAGGCAGCGACGGGGATATCGACGATCGGAGAGCCAGTCCCCCACACGCTCTGCGTCAGCAGGGCGACGACCAGGACGATCGCCAGGACGACGCCCTGCGTCAGCGTGTAGGGGCCCCGGGGATCTTCGTGCCGTCGTGGAGACGGCCGATGAACTTTGGGAACCGGCGGCTGCGCGTGTAGAAGCGCGCAACCTCTCTCTCTTCGTCGCGATCGGCCACGTTCGCCCCTTTACGCGACCAGCCGGTAGACCGTGTCGCCGGCCGCGGTGGTGGTCTCGTTGAGCACCAGGGCGTCCGCCGGAGCTGCGATCTGATGGATCGTGACTCCGATGGCGTCGACGGTCTCGGTCTGGATGAGGCCCATGACCCACTCGCCACCGCCGGCGGCGAGGAACATGGCCAGGCCGCACGCGATGCCGGTGATGATGGTCGTCGCCATGGCGAACCGCACCTTGGCGGCGACGACGAAGAAGATCACTGCTGCTGCGAGAAACACGACCGCCCGGAAAGCAGTCGTCGCATCAGCGGTGATCCCGTTGATCCAATCGAACATGGTTGGTGTTCCTTCCTTAGTTGCCGTTACCGGACGGTGTCGGCGTGGGGGTTGTCGATCCCTTGTCGGAGACCGCTTGCGGTGCAAGATCAATGGCGCTGACCTCCCAGCGGGAGGCACGCGCGGTGAGGGTGAGCGTGTACGTCGAGGTCACTTGCTGGTCCAGCGGGCTCAGCAGTGAGACGGTCGCGAGCACCTTGAGGGTGTCGCCATCGCTCGGGGACTCCGTAGGCGTCAGGTCTGACCGCATCTCCTCGACGTTGACCATCACGTAGGGGGCGGGCGAGATCGCCACGAAAGATGTGTCCGGGGCGCTGTATCGGGACAGGTCACCCGAGCCGGCAAGGTACGCGCCGAGGAACGCCGACACTGTCTCCGCGGACGGGTCAGAGGATCCGATGGTCTGCTTGTAGACCAGCGACGTTGTCTCGCCCTGGACGGGAGCGGAGATCTGGGCCGGGAGACCGACTGCCCTCACCGTGTCCCCGTTGACCGCGATCGCCACCTGGAAGTAGCGGCGCGGCCAGCTCGTCGTGCTGGTGTCGTCGGAGTCCGTCACCGACAGCTCCTTGATGTTCGCCGCGACGACGACGTTGACGAAGTCCGAGCCGTCGACGGGCGTGATGGAGACCACGGACAGGTCGCGGTACTCCCAGGCCGTGACCGACAGCTGCCGCAGCGCCGCCAGGTCGACGTAGGTAGCCAGGTCGCCCGGTGCGTCCTTCGTCGCGCTCAGCCACGAGGAGACGAAGCCCTCCGCGTAACCGCCGGCAGCCTGCTGCTGCGTGCTCAGTCCCGCTGCCTGCGCCTCGGGCGCTGCGGCGACGACGGGCGCCGGACGTGCGGCCGCGGCGAAGAGCGCGATAGGCCCACACGCGATCGCGGCGAACAGAAGCGCGGACAGCAGCTTGCCGCCCAGCTGCCGACCATGGGTCCAGCTGCTCCCCTGTGCCGGGACGGTCTTCGTCTCCTTGGCCGGCTTCGACGTCTTCTCACGACGCGCCATTATGCAGCTCCTCCCACTCGCAGCTGCGCCACCCGCAGAGCTGCCGGCACCGCTGCCGAAAGCTCCTCAACCGCCTTCACCACGCGACCATGCGTGGAGGGGTCGAAGGGTGCGTCGAGAGTGCTCGCCACTGCTTCCTCGAACCCCTGGCGCGCACGGATCGCGCGTGCAGCGTCGGGCTTGAATCCTTCCCACATGGCGTCGTCGGCGCTGTCTGCGGTGCTGCTCTCGCTCACGTTTCTGTCCCTTCCGCGGAGTCCTGATGCCTCCCGACCAACGGGGGCATATCTGTATAGGCCGGGTTTTCGGCCCTTCGCGGACATCGCGGATCGAAGAAATCTTGCGTGGATATTGCGCCCATGCAGCGAGGCATGGAAACCGCCCCTGAACAGGTATTTACAGCATCGGATCGCAACTCAGATCCACCGAAGCCAGCATCCGCCGATCGGGCGCTCTCCTGCCCGGCCGGAACTTTCCAGGATCTGAACCAGGGGTGCTGAGGAACGTGGCCCTTCGTCAACCGACGTCACGACGAAGGGCCATTTCTCATGACTGCTTGGGCGAAGACATCACCTCTTGCCGACCAGCTGTTCGATGAGTGGAACAGCTTCCACTCCCACACCACTCACCACTTCGGAACGCTCGGCGAGCTGACTGGCGATGAGGCCGTGAACCTCATCCGGCAGCCGCAAGCTCCCGAACAGCGCGACGCGCTCCTGCTCGAGCTGCTCACCCTCGAGCACGCCGGCGATACCATCGCCGGCCGCGTCCTGCTCAAGTCGTTCATGCCGCTCGCGCTGCGGCTGCCGAGCAGCTGCAGCAGCATGCGCAGCCTGTGGCAGCACTCCCCCGCCGACGCCCGTACCGCGACGATCGGCGTGCTCTGGGAGGTCATTCACACCTACCCGCTCGAGCGGGTCCACTCCGTCTCCGGAAACATCCGCCTCGAGACGATCAAGAACCTCGGAGTCTGGTTCGGCAGCGAGCACAGCGTCGACGCAATGCCGGTCGAAGACGAGCTGCTCGAGAAGATCGCAGGCCCCGACGAGAGCGATGACGTCTTCCGGGATCTGGTGACGATCCTCACCTGGGCGATCGACTCCGGCACCCTCCGCCGCGACGAGGTCCAGCTGCTTGCTCGCATCGAGCTCGCGGAGGGTGATCCCGGTGTGGCGCGTGAGGAAGCAGCTGTCGAGCTCGGCGTCAGCCGGGAGACGCTCAACCGCCGAGTGTGCCGAATCCGCACCAAGCTCATGCAGGCCGTCAGCGGCGACATGGAGGCCAAGGTCTCCTACGCCCCGCGCCGCAGCTGAGCCAACCCGCCATCCAGGGGGCAAGCGCAGTCGACGAGTCGAGCGCTCCCCACAGGCCGGAGCAACACTCCCGCTCCGCCCCCCCAGACAGACAGGGCCTCTGGATGGCCCCCAGGGGCCCTGTCTTCCCCTCCGCCTCACTCGGAGCCCTCCTCATGGCCGAAATCGCCTCAGCAGGCCGCACAGGCCCGTCTACGCCCGCATCCATCGTTTGGATGCCCCACCACGACTCCATGACCAGCCCTCGCGACACCGCGCACCCCACCATCGCCAGCGCCGCGCTACACACGCGCCACCCCGCCGCCATGCTCTGCGCTGTACCCTCGCAGCAACACCGCGATAGCCTCCGCCACTCCCCCGCCAGATCACCGCATCACTTGCGCGATACGCTGAGCAACCCCCGCGCCATACCCGCGCCAGCCATCCGCAATATCAACTGCAATATTCGCGCTATTACATCGCCCTACCCGCGCATGCTGTTGCGCTCTAACGTGCGCATTACGAGCGCCCGGCTGTCGCCTGTACGGCCCCTTACTTGCGCATTGCTTGTGCCCGTATGTAGCCACTATGGCGCGGGTCTTGTTTTAGATGATGCGCACTGTCAAGCGCTCTGCTTGCGTTGTTCTTGCACCGACAGAGCGCGTTCATCGCACAGTTCTAGCGCCGTAGCTCCACATGCTCTAGCGCATGTGTCGCGCCAGACACGCGCGATTGTTGTTGCATATAGGCGTGAATGTGACGCTATACTGGCGCCCATGAACCCGCCACAGTTGCCCCATACCCGCGCCACACATCCGCACACCGCGCGCTCGACTGGCGCGACCGCTGCCAACGCCCTCAGCCGTGGAGGCCGATCGTGAGAATCATCGGCGTCTGCAACCAGAAGGGCGGGGTGGGCAAGACCACCACCGTCATGAACCTCGCGGCCGCGCTGTCCCGCGCTAACAATGTGCTCGTGGTCGACGTCGACCCGCAGCAGTCCGCAGCACGCTGGGCCGAGCGCGCGGGGGATGACCTTCCGTTCGACTTCGCCGCCGACGTCGACCCCAACAACATCATGGGATTGCGTGACCTCGACGGATACGACATCGTCCTCGTCGACACACCTGGCAGCCATGAGAACACCGGCGTTCTCACCGCAGTCCTGCAGGTCGCCGACTTCATCGTCCTGCCGCTCGAAGCGGCCACCATGGCCATCGAGTCCGTCGCGGACACGCTCGCCGAGCACATCATCCCGACTGGGGTGCCCTACCGACTCCTGCTGAACAAGATCGACACCCGCCGAGGCGGGCGGCGACTCGAGGACTGGGAAGAGCAGCTCGACACCGTCGAGTTCATCGAAGGACAGATCGGACTCCCGCGGTTCCAGCGTCACATCCGCCTGTCCGCGAGCATCGAGGACGCTCCCTACGACGGCAAGGTCGTCACGCAGTACACCGATTCCCGCAAGAACCAAGCAGCGATCTCCGACTACACCAGTGTCGCGTTGGAGCTCACATCGCTGTGGGCCAACCAGATGAAGGAGGCCTGACGTGGCACGCCAGGATCTCGGAAAACTCACCCGCCGCGCCGTGCCGACGCCGGCTCCCGCAGAACCCGTGGAGCCCACCGTCGACCAGGCTCCGCCCACCGAGCCCGTCCCTGCAGCGGCGGTCGAACCTGCGGCCGCTCCTGCGAAGAAGCAGGCGCCGCGCAAGCAGCCGACTCGCACGACCCGCGCGGAGGACGAAGACGGGGGAGAGGGGGAGGAGCGGGAGACCGCGACCAAGGGCGTCCCTGTCCACCTTCCGGTCCCGCTGAACGACCGACTGCAGGCGTACATGGCCAAGACGCGCAAGAGCCACCAGACGGTCCTCCTGGACGCCGTCTCGGCCACCTATAAGCGTCTTCCTGAACTGATCCGCCAGGCCACCGCCGGCGGAGAAGAGACTGACGAGGACTGGACGGATCTGTTCAACCGGCAGAAGCGTCCCGCCCCCGTCACTGATGCGGGGCCTCGCGTCAAGCACACCGTGCGCGTTGCCCCGTCGTACCGCGCGATCCTCGATCGCGTCACCGCTGAACTCGATGCTCCCTCCCGGAACTTCGTCATCATCACCGCCTACGAGGCATTCCTTCCGCCTCTCGAATAGACGGTGCGGTGTCCAGCTACAGCAGAAGACCAGCTGTCGCGACAGCGGTATATGAGACACTCACCGAACTGCTTAGACACCTACGCCACATCCGCCCACGTTGAAGGACTGACTTCCAATGACCACCACCACTGACCGCAAGAGCAAGCGCACGAAAGACACCACCGAGCAGGGCGAGCAGAAGCAAGGACTCACTCCTGCAGTCCTGCAGCCGACGAAGTCTCGCCGGCGCCCCGCGATCATCGCCCTCGGCATCGCGCTTGTCCTCCTCGGCGGAATCGGCGTGTGGTGGGTCACCACGAACCTCACCCGCACCGTCAGCGTCATGGCGACCAGCGTCGATGTCTCACGCGGGGAGACGATCACCACAGACGACCTCACGACCATCCAGCTCGCCGGCGGGCAGCAGGTCGACGCCGTCTCCGCCGCGGATGCCGCCGACCTCGTCGGAACCACCGCGCTGGTCGACCTGCCCGCTGGCACCCTCATCACGTCGGCCAACACCGGCGACACCCTCGCGGTGCCGTCCGGCTCCTCGATCGTGGGCGTCACGCTCACCCAGGCGCAGATGCCCGGCTACCAGCTCGCAGCAGGCGACAACGTCCGTGTCGTCGAGACCCCCGTCACTCAGGGCGACCCGCCCGTCGAAACCCCCAAGAGCTTCGACGCCACGGTGTTCACCGCCACCTACGACACTGAGACCCAGGTGTGGGTTGTCGACCTGGTCGTGCCGAACCGTGAAGCACCCGACATCGCCGCTCGTGCCGCCACCGGCCGTGTCGCGCTGGTCATCGACTCGACGGGGGAGTGACCCCGCATGGCGATCATCTTCCTTGCCAGCGCGTCCGGCGCCCCCGGCGTGACCACCGCCGCCGGCGCCCTGGCCCTCAACTGGTCCAAGCCCGTGATCCTCGTCGAGGCTGACACCACCAAGACCAGCAGCATCATCCCCGGACTCATCCGCGGGCAGGTCTACCACAGCACCGGACTGACCGAAGCGGCCGTCGCAGACCAGTACGGCGCTCTGACCCCTGACAAGCTCTGGGAGCAGACCGTCGAGCTCAGCCCCCGCTCAGTGCTCATCCCCGGCTTCAAGAGCCTGCAGGGCGCCGCCGGCGCGGGCCCCCACTTCTGGCGGGCACTGCTCGACGCGCTGCGACCCTACGAGTCCGCCGGTTACGACATCCTCGTCGACGGCGGGCGCCTCCACGTCAACGACCCTCGTCTCCCGCTACTGCGCGAGGCGGACAGCATCACCCTGTTCACCGATCGCACGTTGCCCTCCGTGGCAGCCGTGCTCGCACACTGGCGATCCCTCGACGAGAACCGCAACACCGTCCCCGAGTGGCTGCTGAACACGCTCAACGAGATCGGGCACGCCAGCTACGTGGATCTCCTCGTTACCGAACGCTCCACCACGCAGGAGACCTGGCCTCTCAAGACCGTCACCAAGCAGATCGGCATGAACCTGCTGGGCACCATCCCCTGGGATCCGAAGGGCGCCGCTATCTACTCGGTCGGCGCACCCACCCTCGGTGCCCAGCGCACCCCCTACTCGCGGGCCATCGGCGCACTGCTGCACAGCTACAGCGATGTCCTCAACACCCGCACATACACAACCACCGACTGGGAGGGACAGCAGTGAGCGACTCCACGCCCGACCCTGCAGACCTGGGCAACATCCCGTTCTTCACCGCGCCAGCACCGGCCACCGCGCCGGCACCGGCAACACCGCAGGCACCAACGACCGCACCGGCCGACACGGGCCTGCGCAACCTGGGACACGCCGCCGCGCACCTGACCCGTGCGGCGCAGCGGAACGCTCCGGCCGAAGCCGCCCCCACGACACCTGCTGCTCCGATCGTGCCGACACCGCCCTCCACCCCCGAACGGCCTGCACCCGAGGTCACTCCGCAAACCACCCTCGACGCGCGCAGCGATCTGCCCTGGGCCGACATCGCCGCCATTCGCGACGAGGTCTCCCGTGAGCTCGCCGCGGTATTCAGCGAGTCCATGGACATCACTGCCGAGCAGCGCGAGCAGACAGCGCAGGACCACATCGTTGACCGGGTCCGAGCTCGCGTCGACGACCAGACCCGACGCCCCGGCGAGGGCCGCTGGCCGGCGCCGATGCAGACCGCGATCCGGCAGGCCGTCTTCGACCAGCTGTTCCGCCTGGGTCGGCTGCAGCCGCTCGTCGACGAGCCCGACGTTGAGAACATCCACATCAACGGGTTCGACGACGTCTGGATCTCCTACGCGGACGGCCGCGTGGTCAAGTACCAGTACCCGATCGCCGAGAATGACCGTGAGCTCGAGCGAGAGATCAACCTGCTCGCCGCCCGCTCGGGTGAGGGCGGACGATCGTTCACGAGCGCCCGGCCGCGACTGCACATGGACCTGCCCGGCGGAGCGCGCCTGGCAGCGATCGCCGAACCCGTCGCCACCCGCCCCACGATCGTCATCCGTATCCACCGCCTCGTCGACGTCACCCTCGACCAGCTCGTGGAGCGCGGCACCATCACCCGCCAGGCGGCAGCCTTCCTCCGCGCGGCCGTCATCGCCGGGGTCTCCGTCGTCACCAGCGGCTTCCCCGGCGCAGGCAAGACCACACTGCTGCGCGCGCTCGCCGACTGCATCCCGGCCGAGGAGAAGATCGTCACAATCGAGATGGAGCGTGAGCTCTACCTTCACAAGATCAACGACCGCCACCCTCGAGTGGTCTCGCTCGAGGCGAAGCCGGGGGAGGGGGAGCGTGGCGCCGATGGGCGGCTGCCTGGTGAGATCACCCCCGAAGACCTGGTCTACGACACCCTCCGACTGGACACGCAGCGCTTCATCGTTGGTGAGGTCCGCGGGCCTGAGATCTACGCCATGATGCAGGCCATGCAGTCCGGTGTCGGGTCGCTGTCCACTCTGCACGCCGCCAGCGCAGACGACTCGATCGACCGCATGTCGGCGCTGATGCTGTCGCGCGGCAACAACACGACCCCCGTGTACGCCTACCGGATGATCGAGCAGAACATCAAGATCGTGGTGCAGATCTCGAAGATCATCGACCCCGCTACCGGCAAGCCCCGCCGCGTCGTCACCGAGATCGCCGAGATCCTGCCCGGCGAGGAGCAGAACAACTCCCGCCCTGTGGCTTCTCAGGTGTTCCGCTTCGACCGATCCACCGGCAGCCTCATCACCGCTGACATGCCATCGCCGCGGCTCCTCGAGGAGCTCAAGTTCTACGGCTTCGATCCCGCGAACCTGGGAGTGTGAGATGACTACCGCAACCCTCGCTCTGTGCATCATCGTCGCGGTGGCCGGCGCGATCCTGGTCATCCTCGGCGCCGCCCATAAGCCCAGCACCAGTGGGCTGCCCACGCGCAGCGCACTTCGCGGGAAGGCGACACGCGACTTCACCCGCACGCAGCAGATCCAGCTCGTCGGCGGCGCCGCGGTCGGTCTGGTGTTCGCGCTGATCACCGGATGGTGGCTGCTCGTGATCGCGGTGCCCGTCGCCGCTGTCGGCCTGCCATGGCTGCTGCAGAAGGGCCCCGAGGAGAACACGATCGCCAAGCTCGACGCCCTCGAGTCCTGGACCCGCAGCCTCGCCGGCCTCACCGTCTCCGGTGCCGGCCTCGAACGCACCATCGCCGCATCGCTGAGCAGCTGCCCCGAAGCGATCCGCCCACAGGTCACGCAGCTCGTCGCGCGCATCAACGCCCGGTGGACCACCACCGCGGCGCTGCAGGCGTTTGCCGACGATCTCAACGACGAGACCGCGGACGTGCTCGTGATGCATCTTCTCCGCAAGGCCGAGCTCCGCGGCTCCGGTCTCGCCGCCTCGCTCGAGGATCTCGCCAAGAGCATCTTCGAGCGGGTCAAGATGCGCCGACAGATCGAAGCCGACCGCGCCACCCCGCGCAACGAGGCCAGGTTCGTCGTCTACTTCACCGTCGCGCTGCTCGTACTTCTGGTCCTCGCCCAGCAGTACTCCGCCCCCTACGGCACCCCGATCGGTCAACTCCTGTTCGCCGCGTACCTCGTCAGCTACGCCCTCGTACTGCTGTGGATGCGACGCATCAGCCGCGGCGTGCCGGCACCCCGTCTGCTCGTTGCCTCCGAGAAAGCTGGTGAGAAGTGAACCTCGCACTAATCGTCCTCCCTGGCCTCGTCCTGGGGCTCGGCTTCGCGCTGGTCATCGCCGCACTGGTGCCCACCCAGCCCAGCCTCTCCGCAGCGCTCGATCGGATCGGCACCACCACCGTCGCCGCCGACCCCGCCTACGCCGCCACCCTTGAGAACCGGGTAGGCTCAGCCGTCCTCCGTCGCGTCGGCGACAGCCCCTCGCTCAAGATCCCCACCCGCGATCTGCGCCTGATCGGCATGAGCGTCAACCGGTTCCTGTACCAGAAGGTGCTCTCCGCCGGCCTCGGCCTCATCGCCCCCATCGCGATCGGACTGATCTTCCAAGTCCTCGGCCTGACCGCGTTCTACATCCCCGCACTGTTCGGCATCCCCCTCGCCATCGGCGGCTGGTACCTGCCCAACCTGCTCGTCCGCGACCAAGCCGAAGCCGCCCGCAAGGAGTTCTCCCGCTCGGTCGCCGTCTACATGGAGCTCGTCGGATCCGAACGCATCAGCGGCGCCCCTCCCGGCAAAGCCCTCGAGTCCGCAGCCCAAGTCGGACGCAACTGGGCCTTCGTCCGTATCCGCCAAACCCTCACCGAAGCCCGCTACGCCGGTACCGCCCCCTGGGACGCGCTCGAGCAGCTCTCCGTCGAGATCAACGTCCCCGACCTGGGTGAAATCGCCAAGGTGATCAGGCTCTCAGGGGAGCAAGGAGCATCGGTATATGAGACACTCAGGGCACGGGGGCAGAACCTCCGGGACCGACTTCTGAATGACGAAGTGACGGAGGCGAACAAAGCAACCAACAAGATGACCATCCCGATGACCCTCACCGGCGTCCTCTTCATGCTCCTCCTCGGCACACCGTTCGTTCTCAACGCTTTCTTCTGAAAGGTTGTTTATCCACCGATGTCCGCGAAGGCTCCAAACCGGGGCCTATACCTAGTAGACCAAGCACCACCCACCCAGAGAGAGAAAGGAACCAGGATCCTATGTCGACCCTGAGCCGAGAGTTCCTGTCCCGCATGCGCGGGCGGGCAGCTCGCTTCACCGAAGAGCCCGAACGTGGCTCCATCACCCTCGAGCAGGTCATCTGGACCGCCGGGATCGCGCTCGCCGCGGTGGCCGTCGTGGCGATCATCGTCACCGCGATCAACGCCTACGCCGGTCAGATCCCCACCGGCTGAAAGAGCCACCCGCAGATGGTCCGCACCACCAACCCCGGTCACCGGCAGCGCCTCAGAGAAGCGCTCGCCGGTGATCGGGGTGCGGCCACGCTGCAGAACACGATCATCGCCCCGGTACTGCTGCTCGTCCTCGCGGTCTTCCTGCACCTGGGCATCATCCTTCACGCCAACAACCTCGCCCACGCCGCCGCCACCAGCGCCTACAACGCCGCCCGCGCCTACAACGCCAGCGGAACAGACGGCTCCACCGCCGGCCTCGCTGTCCTGAACCAGTCCGGCTCACCGATCAGCGGCGCGTCCGTCGCGGTCGACCGCGGCGCCAACACCGTGACAGTGACCGTCACCGGCAACGCCCCCTCCTTCGTCCCCGGACTGACCACCAACATCGACGTCACCGTGACCGGCCCCACTGAAAGGTGGGTCAACTGATGCGCACCATCCGCACCCTCATTGCCAAGCTCCGCGACGACCGCGGCTCCGCCGGCCTCGAGATCGCCATCCTCGCCCCGGCCCTCGCCGCCGTGCTCGTGCTGCTCGCAGCTTCCGGACGTCTCGCTCTGGCCGGCAATGCCGTCGAGTCCGCAGCGTCAGCCGCAGCTCGCGAAGCCTCGCTCGCGCGCACCACAGCCGAGGCGCAGGAAGCCGCCGAAGACATGGCGCGGATCTCGATGGAACAGTCCGGCGTCAACTGCACCACCCTCTCCGTCAACATCGACGCCTCTGGCCTGAGCGCCCCGATCGGGACCACCGGCCGAGTCAGTGCGACCGTCTCCTGCACCGTCGCACTCAGCGACGCCGCCATGATCGGCCTCCCCGGCACCCGCGACCTCACAGGCACCGCTGCTTCTCCGGTCGACGCCTACAGGGAGCGGCGATGAAAACCATGATCCAGAGGCTCCAAGCCAAGTTCCGTGACGACAAGGGCGTCGCGACGATCTACTTCGTCATCATGACCGTCGCGTTCCTCGCGATCGTCGGACTCGTCGTCGACGGCGCCGGCAAGGTGCAAGCCAACCAGCAGGCCTACACCACCGCAGCCAGTGCCGCCCGAGCCGCAGCGAACGCGGTCAGCGGCCAAGCGATCATCGACGGCACCACCGCGATCGACAGCAACCGAGCCGTCAGCGCCGCCAACGGCTACCTCGCCGCCGCTGGCGTCGGAGGAAGCGTCGCCGTCAGCGGCGACCGCATCACCGTCACCGTCGACACCGACTACTCGGCAACCTTCCTCCCCGTGCCGTTCCCCGTCCAAGCCACAGCCACCGCAGAGCTGATCACCCAATAGGAGCCCCACCATGAGCATCAAGCGCCTCGCCATCGCCGGCATCATCGCCGCCGCACTGACGCTGACCGCATGCACGGGCACCGGCAACCAGAACCCCACCGCCAGCCCCACAGACACCCCGACCCCCACGCCTACCGCCAGCAACGCACAGGTTCCGCCGCCGGCGAGCGAGGATGAGGCGATCACCGCAGCGGAGACCGTGCTGACCCAGTACTTCGTCACACGGGGCGAGGTCAACGCAGCTGGTGGTACCGATACTGCGCCGCTTGAGGCGTGGGCGACCGGGCGAGCTCTCGAGGTCGCTGTCAACGATGCAGCTGGCATCGCAGAGGGGCCGATTCTCAACGTCGACCAGGTGAACGTCGAAGGCCCCGCAACCACAGAGGGAGCGATCAAGTACGAAACGGTTGCTTCCTACGGGCAGGAGTGGGAAGGCATCGAGAACGGTCTTGTCACGATCAATGCCTGCCAGGACGCGAGCGAGTACAAGGTCTGGGCTAGCGACGGGTCGGAGGCCATGCGCCCCGAAGCTCGCAGCACCTTCGACTACCAGGTCGTCTACGACAGCGAGAGCGAGACCTGGCTGGTTTACAACCTGATCAGTCTGGGGGAGAGCTGCTGACCGTAGCTCGGGAGATCGCATGCTGAAACGACTAGTCACCGCCCTTGCCTCGATCGCCTTGATCGCAGGCACCTTGATGGCCACGGCTGCGCCTGCTAATGCTGCCGGTGGTGTTTGGTGTGACCCGGAGTCTTCGCGTTGCTACCTCACGATCTCGATACCTTCGGATCCGGCGCCGAACCCGGACAGCAACGGGTGGACCCCTGGCGCACCGACCTGCTACTACGAGAACTCGCAGTCTGGCCTTCTGCAGCTGGGCTGGACCGAGGATCAGATTCGAGTGTTCGAGGGCGGCACCTACCAGCGCTTCTACGCGATCATCGACTGCGGTGGATCCGACTCGTACTGGTCGAACACGCGGCAGTGCTACGTCTTTATGAAGGACGGCGTATGGCCGGCCCGCCCGCCGGGCTACTCGCAGGAGGCCGGCTACTACGGCTGCATCATGTTCAACCCGACGCCCGGTGGATCGCCGGGCCTGGGCACGGAGAGCAACTTCTGGGGTGAGACGGTCCCGCCGGGGCTGCGGGTGCTCACTCCGGGTGCCGCTGCTCAACAGCTCATCTCCACGTTCGCCCTGCGCGGCATCGACATCGGCATGGCTCCCGAGGTCAACCCGGAATGGGGTCACCGTCGCGGCTACGTCGGGGTGCCGATCTGGCTCTGGGTCAACAACCCCGAGCCCCTGACCTGGGGCCCCTATACGGAGACCGCGACGCTGGGTGGGCAGACGATCACGGCGACCGCTCAGGCCACGTCCGTTCGCTGGCAGATGGGCGACGGCGCGTCGACGACCTGCGGCAACACCGGCACCCCGTACAACGTCGGCTACGGCATGACGACGTCGCCGACCTGCGGTTACCAGTACACGTCGACCTCGAGCCGGAACCCCGGCGATCGCTTCACGGTCACGGCCACGACGAACTGGACCGTGACGTGGACCTCTCTCGCCGGCCCCGGCGGCACCATCAACCTGACCACCAACAGCGCAGTCGACCTCGAGGTCAACGAGCTGCAGACGGTCATCGTCCCCTGACCCCCAAGGAGGCATCATGAACCGCATCGGAAAGGGCCTCGGGTCGCTGATCCTGCTCGCCGTGCTCCTGGTCGGTATCCCCGCCGGGCTCGTGTTCTTCGCCGGCAACCCGCTGCCGTCGTGGGACGAGCTCGTGGCCGGGTTCACGATGCGCGACTACACCGGATCCTTCCTGATCGGGACGATCATGCCGATCGTCGCGTGGATCGCGTGGGCGACCTTCGCTGTCGGCTTCCTCGCCGAGCTGCCCGCGCAGCTGCGCGGCGTGCCGCGGCCGCGGATCCCTGGCCTCGGCGTCCAGCAGAAGGTCATGGGCGGTCTGCTCGCCGCAGTCATCGCACTGTTCTCGCCCGCGGCCGCGTTTGCGTCAGAGGTACCCACACAGCCTTCGGTGTCGATGAGCACCTCTGTCGTCTCGGTTGCGACCACCGAGGCTGCGACTGAGGAGGCCCCTGTCGTCGAGGCAGGCCCGCAGTACGTGGTGACGGGTACGGACACACTCGCCCGGATCGCGGAGAGCACGCTGGGCGACCGCAGCCGCGCTGCAGAGATCTCCGCGCTCAACCTCGGTGTGCAGCAGGCCGATGGGGGAGCGCTGACCGCATCGGGATGGCTGCAGGAGGGATGGGTGCTCACCCTGCCGGCAGACGCCGTCGTGCCAGCCGCAGCGGATGTCGCGGCAGCGCCTGCAAGCGCCGAGGCGGAGACGGTCACCGAGATCACCTACGAGCAGCGTGCCATCGTCTCCGGCGACACCCTGTGGGACATCGCGGCCGAGGAGCTCGGCGACGGTACCCGCTACCCCGAGATCTTCGAGGCCTCGAAAGACATCGTTCAGCCTGGCGGCGGCACCATCACCGATCCGAACTGGATCTACCCCGGCCAGCAGGTCAACATCCCCGTGGCCACCGTCGTCCCCATCGCTCCGACCGACGACGCGGCGGGCACCACCGGCAGCACTGGCTCGATCGACACGGACGAGGGCGCTGCCGGCGCCGTCGACGTCGACGCAGACGAGGGTGCTGGTGCCGCGGGTGCTGGCGGCGGCGCCGACGAAGGCGCTGGCGCGTCGGGTGCGGATGCCGCGGCCGAGGACGAGGCCACAAGCGGTCTGGGGTTCACCACGGATGCCACCCAGGCGCCCGCCGACGAGGCGCCCGTCGACGAGGCTGCAGCTCCGGCCGCGGCCGTCGACGTCGACGAGGACGACACGAGCGGCATTGAGGACTACTTCCAGGTCGCCACCATCGGAGGCATCGGCGCCACACTCGCCGCCGGTCTCCTCACCCTCCTCGGGTGGCGGCGTCTCAAGCAGCGCCGCGACCGCAAGCCCCGCCAGCGGATCGCGATGCCCGACGAGACGGTGTCCTCCGTGGAGCTCGAGCTGCGCGCCGTGGAGAACCCGCTGGGCGCCGAGGCGGTCGACACAGCCCTGCGCCACCTGGCCGTGTGGGCGCAGGAAACCGGCAGCCGGCTCCCCGCGCTGTACGCCCTCCGCCTCGATGAGAGCTCGGTCGCCGTCTACCTCGACGAGCCGACCGACCTTCCGGCACCGTTCACCCAGTACGACCCCGAAGACAAGCTCGCTTGGATGGTCGCGCTGACCGACCTCGAGCCTCTCGACACGGTCCCGTCCGCGCCGTACCCGGCGCTGGTCATGCTCGGCCACGACGACAACAACGGGCACATCTTCGTCGACCTGGAACGGATCGGTGCGCTCAACGTCACCGGCGCCACCGGAGAGCTGCGCCAGGGCGTGCTTACCGCCATCGCGATCGAGCTCGCCGCGAACACCTGGTCTGAGGACGTCCAGGTCACCCTCGTCGGCGTCGGCGATCGCCTCCCGCTCGCGCTCGGCAGCGGCCGCGTGCGTCACGTCGAGGACACCGACACGCTGCTGCGCAACCTGCACGGACAGGCCGCGGCGGTCGAAGCTGCTCTCGCTGAGCTCGGCGTCGACGGGCTCGAGCAGGCACGTACTACCGGAGCGGATGCGGAGGCCTGGGCGCCGGAAATCATCATCCTCGGCGACAACCCGGACGAAGCCACCCGTGAAGCCATCAGCGAGCTGGTCACCCGGATCCCGCGGGTCGGTATCGCAGCTGTCAGCGCCGGCCACCTGACGGGCAGCTGGAACCTGGCACTCACCGAGGACCGTCGAGCTCAGCTCGAGATCCCCGGCACCGGCGTCGCCATCCCGATCACCCCGCAGCTTGTCGGCACGCGCGAGTACAACGAGATCCTCGCGCTGTTCGACGTCGCCACAGAGGGCGCCGCTACCGGCGTCGCGCTCGACGACGAACTCGAGCTCGACGAGATCCCCGCCGCTGCAGTCGAAGCCGACGAGGTCGAAGCCGAGCAGCTCCCGCTCGTCGACGAGCCCGACGTCGAGATCTCCGAGCCTGTCGCCGCCGAGAAGGAGGCGGAGATCTCCGAGGCGGACGAGGCAGCACCCGCCGCCGTCGACGAGGAGCCGGCGGAGACCGTCACGGTCGACCTGGTCGACGAGGAGGCCGCGGCCGAGCACGACGAGCCGCTCGCGGCGATCACACCGCTGCACCGTGGGCCGTACCTGCAGCTGCTCGGACCCGTCGAGGTTCGCGGCGCGCGTGGAGAGGCGCCGGTGAACCCGAACACCGCCGCGCAGTGGCGATCGGCAATCCGCAAGGGGACCGAGCTGGTCGCGTTCTTGTCGGTGAACCCGAACGCCACCGCCGAGCAGGTACACGCCGTGTTCTGGCCCGGCCAGATCGCCTCGGGCAAGAAGGCAAACGACGACCGCAACGGGCTGACCTCCAAGACTCGCCGCTGGCTCGGACAGAACGATGACGGCGAGCTCTATGTGCCGCTCGTGACGACGGGGGAGTACCGGCTGCACGAGGACGTCCGCTCCGACTGGCAGGACTTCCTCGGTCTCATCGGTGACGAGATCTCTGACACCCCCACCGACCGGCTGCTCGCTGCGCTCGAGCTCGTCAAGGGACAGCCCATCAGCGGCGTCCCCGACAAGCGCTACGTGTTCGCCGACCGGCTGCGCAACGAAATGATCGCGACCATTGGCGACGTCGCCCATGAGGTAGCCACCCGCAGCCTGTCCACAGGGAAGGTCCGACACGCACGCCTCGCCTCCGCGATCGGACGCATGGTCGACCCCATCAACGAGGTCTTCTGGCGTGACGGTCTGCGCGCCGAGCACCAGGCAGGCGACCACGCCGGCGTCGAGCGACTGATCACGCAGCTCGAGCAGAACCTTGCCGCCGTCGACGAGGACTACGAGCCCGACACCGAGACGCAGTCCCTCATCGCTCAGCTGCGACAGCGCCACGCGATCGCCAGCTGACCCATGACCACAACTCGTGAGGCCCCCCAAAGCGCGCGCGCGGGACGTTTCCCGGCGTTGCGGTACCCGCTCGCGGCTGTGGGGGGCTTCGCTCTGTCAGCGGCCATCACAGCGCCCCTGAGCCCCGATCTCGGGCTCACGGTCGGCAGTTGGGTCATGATCAGCGTCTACAGCGTCTACGGGGCGCTCCTGGCGCGCACGGACCTGCAGGAGCGTCGACTGCCCGACGCGCTCACACTCACGCTCGCCGCCTTCCTGACGGGCACCGTCCTCGCTCTCGCGATCACTGCCGGCGCCGGCGGTGCAGCGATCTCTGCAATCAGCGGCGCACTCGGCCTCGCGGTGTTGCTGGCAGCGTTCGGGCTGCTCGGGCAAGTCGGTTTCGGTGACGTGAAACTCGCTCTCAGCGTGGGGCTGCTCACCGGGTGGCACACCTGGTACTTCCCGTTCATCGCAATCGCGGTCGCCTACGTCCTCGCGTTCCCCCACGCGATCATCGCGGCGGTGCGACGCAAGCACGGACACGAGAGCACGGACCTCCCGTTCGGCCCCTACATGATCGCCGCCGGCCTGGTCGTCGCGATCGTCGCCACCCTCGCCACCCTCGCCAGCTGAATGTCCGACGAGTACTACAGCCCCGAAGGGGAGTACCTACGGCGCGTGCTGCGGCGCAGGCGCGCGCGGACCGAAGTCGCGGCCGCGGGCTGGTTCGGCCGCAGACGCGCACGCGACCAGCTCCGTGAGCTCGAAGAGAGCGACGGCCTCGACGATGCAGCACAGCGATGGGCGCGTTCGATGCTGCTGACCGAGATCGCGAACGCCTGGGCGCGGACCTCCCGGCATTCCAACGAGTGGCATCCGCGACTGCTCGAGCACCTTCCGGGCCTCGCCGAGGAGGCCGCGGCCGAGGCTGTGCTGCAGGCCGGTGACGACGAGTTGCTCCACCCGCTGCTCACCGCCGCGGCCGCGGAACAGCTCGCGCGTGAGAACGTCGATCGGGTGAGGCGCGTGGTGGACGACCCGACCATCTACCTGCTGCGCACCACGACGCCAGAGGGGAACCCGATGACCGTGCTGCAGCACGCTGCGAGCGGTCTGCGTGGACGATTCGCCGTCGATCCCTTCGACGGGTTCGGTGACGTGTTCTCGAAGCCCTACGACATCCCGTCGATCAACCCGGACAACCCGCACGACGATGGCAACCGCTGGGAGCTGTACGCGGGTCTCGGCATCGGGCGTCGCCTGTACCTCTCCGCGGCCGACCTCCACCCACACGTCCGCTGGCGTGCCGGTATCCAGAGCCCCTATGCGGCGCCGCTGCGCACCAGGCTGCACGACGCCGACCCGTACCACTGGGGGGCGAGCTGCACCTGGTGCAACGAGCGGCGGATCATCTGGCGCGAAGCCGACCCGACCAAGCTCGCCGAACACCCCATCACGCCGGCGCCGGCCGCGATCGCCCCCCGGATCATCGAAGTCATCACCAGCTCGAGGTAGCAGAGGGTCATCCTCCGTGGATGCTCGCGCCGACGAAGACCGGGGGAGAGGCCACCTGTGGCAGCGCCTCCTCACGGCCGCACACCACGCACGCCAACGCGGCAGGGCGATCGCGCATCACCACACCGCAGCAATGCGGCTGGGTGCCGGCTGCCAGCCAGTCGTGGACCATCCTGCGAAGCTACGCCCCCGCGCGGCCGCGAGCATCGACTTCTCCACAGCACGTTCCCCAGACAGGTGTTTTGTGGCACAATACCTATATGGGAATCGAGTGGCCGGAGTCAGCTGACAAGCACGACATCCCCCACGCTGACGCTCTCTACGCAATGCAGAACGCGACCTACACGAGCACCAAGGTCAAGATCAACGACGGCGACACCCGCAACCAGCGTCGCGTCTTCATCGGCCCACAGCACGCACAGACCGATCGGCTGATCGAAGTGCTCATTGAACTCAAGCCCGGCGGCAACTTCGTCGTCTACCACGTCATGCCGCTGGGCGCCTACTACCGCCGACAGATGGAGGAGGAGAACGAATGACCCTCAGCAAGAAGGACCAGGAGCGCTACGCCACCCTCGCCGCGCTCGAAGAGCAGCCCACCGGCGCGTCAACGCCGGGGGATAGCGCCCACGGCGCCGACGCCGCAGCCATCGGGCAGCAGCTCCTCCTCGAGGCCCTCGGAAGCACACAGGCTGTCGCACGGGCCGTCGGAGGACGACCCCGCGTCGGCGGCACGGCCGCGGGATCCGGCGCGTCCCCGACGATCCGCACCCGCGTCACCCCGACCCGCAAGCGCGAGGTCGACCAGCTGCGCGCGCAGCTGGGGATGAAGACCGACTCCGACGTCGTCCGAGCCGCCCTCGACGAGTACGTGCAACGGCACCTGCAAGCCAGCGCATGACAGCGGGGAATGTCGGAGACGACCACTAGGGTCCGCCCATGCGCGTCATCGGAACCATCCGCAGCACCGCCACAGAGCGGATCACCGTCGAGGCCGGCAGCTACCAGGAAGCGCGCGAGATGCTCGAAGCGCAGATCCCCGAAGGCCACGAACTCATCGCCATCCGCACCGACGACACCGACGCCAGCTGACCATGGGCACACTCGCAGACTCGATACCCGCAGCTCACGCGCGAAGCGCCTGGGCTGCGGGTATCGAGCCCCTGCGTGAGGCGTTCCCACTCCACGCCGACAAGCTCGTCCGCGCGATCGCGTACTCCTACATCGAGCCCCTCCCGACACCGATCTTCATCATCGGGGGAACCCCCACAACCCGAGACGCGCTCGCCGACGCACTCGCCGAGCTCGCCGGCGAGATCGAACGACCACACATCGACCCCCTCACGTTCGCAGGAGTCCGACGTGCCGTCGTGCCCGGCAGGCCACTGGTCCTCACCAGCGCCCCCCACGTCAGCCCCCGCGCACCACTCAGCGCGCTCGACGAGATCGAGATCGAGAGCTTCGTCTCATTCGCCACCCCACTCAGCAAGGCCTCCGCGCTGATCATCGCCAGCTCTCAGACAATTCAGCCGCTCAGCGCCGAGCGCTCCATCACCATCGAGCTTCCCCAGCGTCCGCGCAGCCTTCAACCGCTCCGCTCGCTGGGAAGTGAACCCGCCGCTGCCGGCCGACGCATCATCGCGAGCTATCTGCAGCAGAACGCGCCCCACCTGGATCTCGACCCTCATGGGATCAACATCGCCCGACATCCCGACTTCGCCAAGCCCCGGCGCCTCGACGCCGCGTTCTACCTCGGCGACACGATCCTGAGCACCCTCGGCCTCGATGCTCCCGCCCAGCCCGCGACGTCATGGCTCGGCGAGGACGACCAAATCATCTGGGCCCTACGCGAGGCCGTCAGATACCTGCTCGCCAACGGCGGCGAGCTCACCGACAACGCCAGCCAGACCAAGGAGTGGGTGATCGGACGCACCGACCACCGCTACCTGTATATCCGCCCCACCGAAGCGCTGCCCTTCATCCGGGCCGCGCACGGTGACCCCACCCTCAGCATCAAAGCGATCACCACGACACTGCGCCGGCTACATCTGATCGGCACCAAGACCGGAACCGTGACCGCGCGAATCGGTGGAGAACCCACCCGCGTCTGGAAGATCCCCGCCGATCGAGAGATCTAGCGCGACACGCCGAGCTCAGCGAGCGAAGACGGGCCACACCACCCGAGGAATCCACTCCGAGGAAGCGTCGGATGACACACAACCCTCGTCGACGCAGCAGTATTGCTCGCACGTCGCTGTAACAGCAAAGCCCGACTCGCGCGCAGTGGTACACAATTGAGGTGTACCAACGAAATTAGCGCTGACCTGGGGTTTCATTACCTCTGGTACACCTGCCGATTCGCAAGGTGTACCAAGCATTTTTGCCTTCTGATCAGTGTTTTTATCGCGTTTGGTACACCTGGTACACCTTTTCAGCGGCAGCCCTCACACATGCGCGCCCGCGCGAGGCGTAAAAGGTGTACCAACAGCGAAGCCAAACTTTTTTCGGGAACCGATGTCCGCGAAGCGTCCGAGGCTGGGCCTATACCTGGCATGAGAGCTCAGAGCCGTCTGCGCGACGCACCGAACCAATCCGTGATTCTGAATCAGCTACGTGCTAGAAACAGGGCATGCCAGCCAGAGCGAAGCCAGGACGTCGTTCATACGGCCCTCGCGCCGTCAGGACGGTTCGATATCCGGAGGCCTACGACCCGATCCTCGAACGCCTCGCTGCGGAGTCTGGGATCCCCTCAGCAGCTGGCTTGCGCTGGCTGTCTCACAGCAGGCCGGGCTTGAGATCCCGGACTACGTCAAGGACGAGTTGGAAAAGGCGGCGCGCGAGCGCGCTACGCGCGAGGCAGAACAGGAGCTCGACATGCTCGACATGCCAAAGT